>CAMKAA010000040.1 GCA_946410365.1 uncultured Lachnospiraceae bacterium
AAAACGGAACTAAATGAAAAACGCTCCGGACTAAGGTCCGGGGCGTTTTCTGTGTCAATGGAAGATTTTAAACAGTGTTTCTGTTATAATTAAATGATAACATGAGGATATTATTGAGACTTGTTTAGAAGCCGGGGCGTCCAGTTATGAGCAAACCTTTTATTCTGTTTGAAGATGTTGCGAAGATCTACCGCATGGGAGAAGTGGAGATCAGAGCCGTAAACGGCGCTGATTTCACAATAGACAAGGGCGAGTTTACAGTGATCGTAGGACCGAGCGGAGCAGGAAAGACAACGATCCTGAACATGCTGGGGGGAATGGACAGCTGTACGAGCGGAAGGATCATCGTCGATGAGCGGGAAGTCAGTAAGAGCAGTTCCAGGCAGTTAACAGAGTACAGAAGGCATGATATAGGATTTGTCTTTCAGTTCTATAATCTGGTCCAGAATCTGACAGCCCTTGAGAATGTGGAACTGGCCTCCCAGATCTGCAAGAATCCTCTCGACGCCAAAATAGTGATGAAAGAGGTGGGACTTGAGGAGAGAATGAATAACTTTCCTTCCCAGCTCTCGGGAGGCGAACAGCAGCGCGTTGCCATCGCAAGAGCACTGGCTAAAAATCCCAAACTTCTTCTTTGTGACGAACCCACAGGAGCTTTGGACTATGTGACCGGCAAACAGATTCTTGCGCTTCTGCAGAAGACCTGCCGCGACAGGAAAATGACAGTCATAGTGATAACGCATAATCTGGCACTTACCCCTATGGCCGACAAAGTTATTCATATACGCAACGGAAAGGTTGAAAAAACAGAGATCAACAAAAAGCCGCTCCCGGTAGAAGAAATTGAATGGTGACTTGAAAGAGAAGTGGTGATGGGTAATCGAAACCGGCTGTTGACTGACGCAGTCAGAGAGATCATACATACAAAGAAGAAGTTCATCTCTCTGTTAATAATGAACTTTCTCGCTGTCGGGTTTTTGGCAGGGCTCAGGATGACTTCGCCCGATATGAAGCATTCACTCGACGTCTATTACGATGAACAGAATCTCATGGACATCAGGATCGTCTCCACATTAGGGCTGACACAAGACGATATTGACGCTCTTATGAATGTAAACTCTGAGATCACCCAAAACATAGACAACGGCAAGCGCTTTCCTGTTATTACAGACGCAGAGGGAAGTAAATATTTTGACGCACTGATCGATGAGGATACGGTGACGGTGATCTCAATGCCCGAGAGGATCAACCGGCTGCGGCTCAAAGATGGGGATTACCCGCAAAATAGTGAGGAATGCATTATAGAGCAGCTTCTGGCGGATAAGCTCGGAATCCGGATCGGTGATCAGATAACCATAGATACAGAGGATGCGGATAAGCTTACAACGGAACCCAGTGTTCTTAGTGTACACACTTTTACGGTATCAGGAATAGCGATCAGCCCTTTGTTTATCTCAAAGACAAGAGGCTCTTCCTCCATTGGCAGCGGTACTGTCACAGCCTGGATCTCTTTGCCTGAAGAAGTATTTACTCAGGATTACTACACATCAGTTTACCTTACTACCGATGAACTCGATCCGCTTGATTGTTATGCAGACGGGGATTATGAAAGCGGTATCAGTGACCTGATCGATCATTTGAAACCACTTGGGAAAAGACGAGCCGACATCCGGCGCGAGCAGTTGATCTCGGAGGCGACTATCACAGATATGATGGCGCAGATTTTCAGTGCCGGGCTCGAATCGATCCGGGTGGAAAACGGGAAGTGGTATATTCTCGACAGAAAATCGCTGGAGAGTTACGGAGAATTCTCCATGGACGCCGAAAGGATGAGCAAACTTGCCGATGTATTTCCAATGATCTTTTTCCTTGTAGCGGCACTGAGCTCGCTCACTACCATGACAAGGATGGTAGAGGAGCATCGGACACAGATCGGCTGTATGAAGGCGCTTGGATTTTCCGGCCGGGATATAGGTATCAAATACATTGGCTACGCGTTGGCATCGAGCCTGGGCGGCGGACTGGCCGGGTGGATCTGCGGAGTTTTTGCGATTCCTGCGATCATCTATTATGAGTGGGGACTTGAATATCTGATCCCTCCTATTAAATACATGTTTTCACCTTTAGTTCCGGCATATTCCATAGGACTCGCCGTACTGGCGACAGCCGGCGCCGCTGCAGCCGCATGTCGGACCACGCTGAGTGCTTCTGCCGCCTCTCTTATGCGCCCCAGAGCACCGAAACCCGGGAAAAGGGTTTTGCTGGAAAGAATCCCTCCGGTATGGTCGAGACTTTCTTTCATTCAGAAAGTGAGCATGAGGAATCTGTTCAGGTATAAAAGGCGGTTCTGGATGACAGTCGCAGGAATCGGGGGATGCACAGCACTTGTAGTGACGGGGCTGGGGCTGCGGGATTCAATCTTTGATATCCTGGAATGGCAGTTTGACGAGATCACATGTTACGACGCTGCTCTTGGAATTTCAGATGACATACGGGCTGATGACAAGATGCAGATGAGACAGACGCTCCAATCTATGCCGGAGATCAGCTCCTTTGTGGAATGCTATCAGAACAGTTTCAATCTTGTGACGGATCACGGCAAGGTGGAGTATGCTTCAGTAGTATGCGCGGATGATCTGAGTGCGCTGGACGGTTTTATAAACCTTCGTCACAGAGAACACGGAGGCGGGATCTGTAAAGAATACAGAGAACTGTTTGCCGGTTATGTAGATAAAAAGCCCGATGGCATAATCATTGACGAAAAAATGGCGGAAATCCTCAAGGTAAACGTCGGAAGCGAAGTTACACTTAAAAATGCCGATGAAGAGGAGTTCACTGCTGTCATCTCGGATATCACGGAAAACTACGTCAATCATTATGTCTACATGACAAGAAAACACTGGAAAGAAATGACAGGGGACTGGCCTATTTACAACACGATCCTGCTTCAGCTCAGCGACGGAGTAAAGGAAGAGGAAGCGGCCGGAAAGCTGATTGCAATTGACGGGGCTGTTTCCTATAATCGAATAGATCAGATGAGAACAAGATTTGAGAGCAGTATCAGAAGCATCAATGCGATCATAGTTCTGATCATCGCGGCTGCAGCGATTCTTGCTTTCCTTGTACTGTTCAACCTCACTAATATAAATGTGACAGAGAGGATCAGAGAACTGGCGACGCTCAAAGTGCTGGGGTTTTATGACGGGGAGACAGCTTCCTATGTTTATCGGGAGAACGGCATTCTTACTTTGATCGGTGCCCTGATCGGGCTCTTTATGGGGAAATGGCTTCACAGCTGGCTGATCAGAACGATTGAAGTGGATTATCTGATGTTCGGCAGAAGCGTTCATACACGAAGCTTCATATTGGCTGCGCTTCTGACATTCATCTTTTCGCTGTCGGTGAATTTCATATCGTATTTTACGATCAGGGACATCGATATGATCGAGTCACTTAAATCAGTGGAATAATACAGATAGATATAAATGGAGAAAATGCTCGTATGAAAAGACTAAAAGGCAGGATCCTGCTGGGGACTACGGCTGTCGCGGCAGCACTGACGATAGGCGGGTGCAGTCCAAACCAGAATGCGAACACTGCAGAAGACAGCAGTACCGCTGTAACAGCGCAAACGGCTTCGACGATCAGGGATTTCGAGAAGTTCGACGTCAATGAAAACTATAACAACGTAGTGTACGGGCCTCCGCCGGAACGATAATAGGGAACATTCGTAAATACGTAAATGGAAGCAAACTGTTAAGAGAGGACCAATTATGTTAAAGACACTTCTTGCACAGGTAAAGGAGTTTAAGACTCCGTCAATACTGACACCCCTCTGCATGATCGGTGAGGTCATATGTGAGATGATCATTCCGGTACTCATGGGAAGGATCGTCGATATAGGAATCGGCGGATCGGACATGAACTATATTGTCAGAACCGGTCTTATCATGCTTGTAGTCGCATTGTTCGGACTTTTGTTCGGTATTCTCGGCGGTGTCTTCGGAGCTAAAGCTTCAGCGGGATTTGCAAGAAACCTCAGAAAAGCGATGCATGACAACATCCAGACCTTCTCTTTCTCAAGCATCGACAAGTTTTCTTCTTCGAGTCTTGTCACCAGGCTTACAACGGATGTGACCAATATTCAGAACGCTTATCAGATGATCCTTAGAATGGCGATGAGGGCGCCTGCCTCCATGATCATTGCTATGGTAATGTCCTTTATCATCAGTCCGAGACTGGCCAGGATCTATCTTGGCGCTGTTCTGCTTCTGGCATTCATAATGTCTTTTATCATGCGCAGAGCAACCAAGTATTTCCAGCAGGTCTTCAGAAGATACGATGATCTCAACAACAGCGTACAGGAAAATGTCTCCTCGATCCGGGTAGTAAAGGCCTATGTGCGCGAAGACTATGAGATCAGTAAATTTCACAAGGCCGCAGGCAATATTTATGATATGTTCATCAAGGCTGAGATGAATATCGCAGGAGTCTCACCGATCATGATGACGGTCGTATACGGATGCATTCTGCTGATCAGCTGGTTCGGCGCCCATTTTATCATCAGCAATGAACTGGGAACCGGAGAACTGATGAGCCTTCTTGCGTATTGCATGAATATTCTCATGAGTTTGATGATGCTCTCCGTTGTATTTGTAATGATCACTATGTCCCAGGCGAGCGCGAAAAGAATCGTTGAAGTTATTAACGAAAAGAGTGATCTGAAGAATCCTGAGGACCCGATCATGGAAGTACCGGACGGAAGCATCCGCTTTGAGGATGTGGACTTCTCCTACAGGCCGGGTACAGGCGATCCTGTTCTCAAAGACATCAACCTGGATATAAGGTCCGGTGAGAGTATAGGGATCATAGGAGGTACCGGCAGCGCCAAATCCTCTCTGGTCAATCTGATCAGTCGTCTCTATGACGTGACACAGGGCAGAGTACTTGTCGGAGGAAACGATGTCCGCAATTACGATATTGAATCACTCAGAAATCAGGTCTCAGTCGTCCTTCAGAAAAACGTATTGTTCAGCGGCACGATCCTTGACAACCTCAGATGGGGCGACAAAAATGCCACTGAAGAAGAGTGCGTCAGAGTATGTAAGATGGCCTGTGCGGATGGCTTCATCCGCAGGATGCCTGAAGGCTACAATACCTGGATCGAACAGGGAGGCACTAATGTTTCCGGCGGCCAGAGACAAAGACTTTGTATCGCCAGAGCGCTTCTCAAAAAGCCCAAGATACTGATCCTGGATGACAGTACCAGCGCGGTGGACACTGCCACAGACGCGAAGATCAGAAAAGCGTTTAGGGAGGAGATCCCCGGCACGACCAAACTGATCATTGCGCAGCGTATTTCCAGCGTAAAGGACTGTGACAGGATCGTTGTCATGGATGACGGCCGGATCGACGGAGTCGGAACTCACGAGCAGCTTCTTGCAGAGAACATGATCTACAGGGAGGTCTATGAGTCCCAGGTCGGAGGCGCGGACGCGGACTTCGACAAAAAAGAGTGACGGATTCCGGGGAGGACATGGAAATGGCAGAAGATAACAACAGAGAATTTAAGGGACCGGGCGGAAGACGGATGGCGGGGAGACCGCGGCCGAAAGTGGAGAATCCGGGTCTTCTCTTAAAGAGAGTTATGAGTTATGTGTTCAAGTACTACGGCATACACATGATCGTGGTCCTGATCTGCATCGTTGTGTCAGTACTGGCCAATATTCAGGGAACTATGTTCACAAGGACTCTGATCGACACATACATCACGCCGATGATCGGAGCGCCGAATCCCGATTACGGGCCTCTGCTTGGGGCAATGGGAAGAGTTGCGTGCTTTTACGGGATCGGTATCGCTGCGGCTTTCACACAGCAGGTGATCATGGTCCATGTCAATCAGGGCACACTCAAGAGGCTGAGGGAAGATCTGTTCGATCATATGGAATCTCTCCCTATTAAATATTTTGACACGCATTCCCATGGCGACATTATGTCTGTGTATACCAATGATATTGATACACTCAGACAGATGATCAGCCAGAGTATCCCGCAGCTTTTTAACAGCGCTATCACGATCGTCAGCATTCTGTCCATGATGCTCGTGCTGAATATTCCGCTGACTTTTCTGACACTGGCAATGGTCGCCCTGATGTTGTTTGTGACGATGCAGGTGACAAAGCGATCAGGGAAAAATTTCATCGCGCAGCAGAAGAATATCGGTAAGCTGAACGGTTTTATCGAGGAGACCATGACAGGGCAGAAAGTTGTCAAAGTATTCTGTCACGAAGAGGAGTCCGTTAAGACCTTCGATGAACTCAATGAAGAACTTTACCAGAGCGCCTACAAGGCAAATGCCTTTGCGAATATCATCGGGCCCGTCAACGCGCAGATGGGCAACGCGAATTACGTGGTCGTCGCACTGGTGGGAGCGCTTCTCGCCCTCAATTCGTACGCGGGCTTTACTGTCGGCGGACTTGCAAGTTTCCTGACTTTCAATAAGAGTTTCAGTATGCCCATCAACCAGGTAAGTATGCAGTTCAACAGTATCATCATGGCTCTTGCGGGTGCGGAACGTGTCTTCAAGCTTCTGGACGAAGAGCCTGAGACCGACGAGGGATACGTCATGCTGGTCAACTGCGAATATGATGAAAACGGAGCGATCGTTGAGACAGACAAGCACACCGGCCATTGGGCGTGGAAACATTATCACAAGCAGTCGGACCACAGCACGACTTATCAAAAGCTCGAGGGAGATGTCACATTCAACCACGTAGACTTCGGCTACAGGGATGACAAAATGGTCCTTCATGATATAGTGATCCACGCAAAGCCCGGTGAAAAGGTCGCCCTTGTCGGCTCCACAGGCGCCGGAAAGACGACGATCACGAATCTGATCAACCGCTTCTACGATATTCAGGACGGAAAGATCCGGTATGACAATATCAACGTCAATAAGATCAAAAAGGCAGATCTCAGAAGGTCTCTCGGTATTGTGCTTCAGGATACGCACCTGTTCACGGGAACAGTACGGGATAACATCCGGTACGGCAAACTGGACGCGACAGAGGAGGAGATCGTGGCGGCAGCGAAACTAGCCAACGCGGACGGCTTTATAAGGAGGCTTCCCCAGGGCTATGACACGATGCTCAAGGGAGATGGAGCGAATCTTTCCCAGGGACAGAGACAGCTCCTTGCGATCGCAAGAGCGGCTATTGCAGATCCGCCTGTCCTGATCCTCGATGAGGCGACAAGCTCCATTGATACCAGGACTGAGAAAATTGTTCAGGACGGTATGGACAAACTGATGTCCGGCAGAACGACTTTTGTAATTGCCCACAGACTTTCTACGATCAAGAACAGCGATACGATCCTTGTTCTGGAGCAGGGACGCATTGTTGAGAGAGGCAGCCACGAACAGCTTCTGGCATTGAAAGGCCGCTATTATCAGCTCTACACAGGTAAGAGCGACGCGCTTACAGCATAAGATCTGACGGCGGCAAAATATAGGACGGAGGACGAAAAATGAAAAGAATATGCAAAAAGAGTCTGGCAATCTTACTCGCTCTGATCACAGTCTTCAATTTGGCAGGCTGCGCACACAAACCGG
>CAMKAA010000041.1 GCA_946410365.1 uncultured Lachnospiraceae bacterium
AGCTTCTCGGCAGCGATCCTGGTGTGGCCGTAAACGGATGTGTAAGCGATGCAGACGCCGGGTTCCTCGGGTGTGTAGGAGGACCACTTGTCATACATGCCAAGATAGTATCCGAGATCTTCGCTCAGAACAGGACCGTGGAGGGGGCAGATGACCTGAATGTCAAGTCCCGCGGCTGCCTTAAGGAGCTTCTGTGTCTGAAGTCCGTATTTGCCCACGATGCCAAAATAGTATCTGCGCGCTTCGCAAGCCCATCCTTCAGGATCTTCCACATCGTTGGCGCCGAATTTGCCAAAGCCGTCAGCGGAGAAGAGAACCTTATCCGTGCTGTCGTAAGTGACCATGACCTCCGGCCAGTGAACCATAGGCGCGAACACAAACTTCAGGACATGCTTGCCGAGGCAGAGCTCCTCGCCGTTCTTGACGATCTGCTTCTTCATGGACGGATTCTTTCCATAGAACTGCTCCATGAAAGTAAATGTCTTGGCATTACCAATAACTACTGCGTCCGGATAGGCGCCCAGGAAACTCGTAATATTGGCGGAGTGATCGGGCTCCATATGCTGCACGATAAGGTAATCCGGCTTTCTGTCGCCAAGGACTGCTGCAAGGTTTGCAAGCCACTCCTCGCCGAAGTGCTGATCCACGGTATCCATGACAGCGATCTTCTCATCGAGGATCACATAGGAGTTATAAGCCATTCCTCTGGGAACAACATACTGTCCTTCGAACAGGTCGACCTGGTGGTCATTTACGCCAACATATTTGATGTCATCTGTTACTCTCATATCCCGCTCCTTTATACATTATTGTTTATTATAACCGTAACGAATCAGCAACCCGGAATTCAGGATCCGGGCTGCTGAACTGTTACTTATAATTTACCTTAAAATGTTGGTCTCGTCTACTCCCGCGATAAAATCCGACATCATCCTTTGATGCTGATATCGCCGCTGCCCAACTGGATCGTCAGGAAACGCTTTCCGTTTCCGGGCTGCATATACTGATCGCCCTCCGATGTGCCGTTGTAGTTGATCTCCCCGTCACCGGTCCCAATCTCCATTCTGCATCTCGCCAGGCTTTCATCCGAGTCAACTTCCACTCTCCCCTCTGCCATTCCGATATTCAGGCTGTTAAAAGTACATTCCGAAACGGAAACCGAACCGGCATCCGTATAGATGTCAACGGTTCCAAGGGAAACATCCTTCATGACAAGGCTTCCTCCTCCGGACTGGATCGTCACGGAGTTGGCAGTTATGTCGGTCATGATCAGTTTACCGTTTTCCATTGCGATCCGAAGTGTATCGAGGCCGACTCCGGAGGGAATCGTGATCACGATCTCGGGCTCTGCCCCGTCCTCCTCAGAAGTTTCCGCCTCAGAAGGTTCTTCCGGCTCAGAAACCTCCGCAGCCACTGCCGTGCTGTTCTCCGTATCCGCAGAAACCTCCGCAGCTGAAGCGCTGCCGCCGTCAGCAGCAGGCTCATCCTCTCCGATGACTACCACCGAGCCATTCGCGCTCTTTTCCTGCTCCGCACTTTTCCGGCCGCTCACCACCAGAATGTCATCCTGAACCGAGAAGGAGGGAATGTGCTCCCACCCGCTCGGGAACGAGATGGTGAAGTCCTCGCCGGGCTTGATCGTGAGAACGCCTCGCACGGAATTGATCGCGATCCTGTCAAAATAGTCCAGCGTGTAGAATCCGGTCTCCTCCGAAACCGTATAGCCGGAGGCGGATGTTTCGCTTTTTGCGTCCGCCGTACCCGCATAAACCGGGAGTACACTCTGAACGATCAGAGTGATCGCTGCCAGGAAAGCGCAAAGAGCCTTTCCGGCATCCCGAAGAAATCTGTTCATAATTGTGATCCTTTCCATACTGAATGCATTACACATTTTCATTATAGTCATGGCAAGGATGAAATGTAAATCCTTTTATTTCAGATATTTTACATTTCTTTCACAAATATTCTATCTTTTGGCAGATTGTTTACAAAAGCGTTTCCGTTCCGTTAATCGAGTGTTTCGTGATCCTCAGGCTCGTAGGTGACGCCGTCCACGCTGAAGGAATCCTCATCCCTGATGATAAAGATCATGGTCTTTCCTTTGTTGAGCTGGATCTCATTGTTGTTGTCGTCATAGAAGGTTGTAGGCTTGTAATCGTTGCCTTCGCCCTTCTCCCAGGTGACATGGATCATTCTGCCGCCGGTAAGGAAGAAGCCGTCCTGACCGTCTTCCTCGACGAGGATCCTGAGGTAGGAAGAGCCGTCTGCTCTGGGCTCGGCGTGTGCCCTCTGGATCAAAATATTGTCAAATGCCATCTGCTCGCCGGTCACCGCGTCTTTCTGCGGTTCGCCATAGATCGTCTTATAGTATTTGCCATCCTCTGCGTTGTAGGTCAGCGCAGATTTTGTTACAGGGAAGCTGTCTCTCATATCCAGCTGCACTGCGCTCACAGAATCGCTATACTGCTTCAGAGTGTTGCGCTCCTGCGCGAAGGTAAAGTGCTTCTTGTTGTAATAAGCTCTTCTGTGCTCTGACTCGAAGCCTGCCTTCCTGATGGCTTCTTTGATGTTCTCCGCATCGGTATAAGCCGTGTGCTCCGACCTGCTGCCGGCGGGAACTCTGTAGAAGCAGCCGTAATCAGAACCGAGGACACCTCCTACGCCATTGATGTTATCGACGTCTTTCCTGGTAAGGATGTCCTTTGTGTAGTCGATCGGTCCGCCGTAGTGGATGATGATGGGATCCCACTCCAGCGCCTCGTAGACAAAATATGCCCTGATGCTGCGGATATTGCCGATCCTCTCAAGGTTCTGCCAGTCCTGGATGATGCCCATCTGGCGGCTCATGCTGCCCTCTTCGATGATCTCATAGAAGACATCTACGTTGCTCAGGCCGTACTGGGGCTGCGCTTCCTTGTCGATGGGGTACATGACTGCGATCGGTCTCTGCGCGGCCAGCTTCGGATCAATAGGCTCTCCTGTCAGCACGCTGACATCAGAGTACTTCTCTGTGTCTGCACTGCCTTTGCCGGTTTCAGTCTCCTTATTATCACCAGCCTGCGCTGATGCTCCCGCCACAGTAAAACCGGGAGCTGTAACAGCCATGCACATAGCCATAAATAAAAGTAATGCTTTCTTTTTCATTTTCAACTTCCTTTCCTGAATAAAACAACAGGTTTCTGCGCGCCATCCGGCTGCGCAGAAACCTATTATAATCCCAAAAGAAGCATGTTTCAATTGAGTAAGGAGTCGATCAGAGCCCCCTTTATATGGCGATTTGTACCACTTTTATCCCTATTTTGACAAATACTCCTCTGCCTTCTCCCTGTCCACTTTTTCGTATGGAAGGCGGATGTACTTTTTATCCTGCATCTCCACCCCGTCGGGAAGCTGCATTTTCTCCAGAGAACCGCCGGAAGCCAGCGTGTACGCGAGCGTTTCCATCGCCTGGGCCTGTCCGTCCTTGTCGTTGTATATCGTGCCTGTCATAGTGCCGGCGATCACTGCCTCGAGCCCCGTGTCTGTCCCGTCGATCCCGAAAATGGCGGGCCACTCCTCCATGGAAATTCCCCTGCCCTGATAAGCCTCAATGGCGCCGAGCGCCATATCGTCGTTGTTGGCCAGCACCAGTTCGATGCTGTTTCCGTGTCCGTCGATGAGCTGCTCCATCTTGCTCCTGGCCTGGGCGCGGTTCCAGTTGGCGATCGCGTAGCCGACCTTGTCCAGCAGAATCCCGTTGGAGATCATGGTGTCCACCGAGTACTCCGTCCTGATGATTGCGTCCTGGTGCCCGGCCTCGCCTTCAAGTACTACATACTGGATACTGCCATCTCCGTTTCTGTCCGCCTCGGGATGTGCCTTGAAATACTCTGTTGCCATCTCGCCCTGGAGGGTGCCTGACTGAAACGCGTCCGCTCCGACATAGTAGAGCTTGTCCCACTGCATCAGATCCTCTTCCACCAGTTCTCTGTTGAAAAAGATGACCGGAATATTGTTCTTTCTCGCGGTATCGATGATCTCCGTAGGCGCAGTCCGGTCCACCAGGTTGACACAGAGCACGTTGCATCCGTTCTCGATCATTTCCGCGACGTCCTCGTTCTGTGCCGGCTGGGACCTCGATGCGTCCTGCACGATCGTGGCTATCTCCACTCCCTCCGACTTCCGGCCGTCCACATAACTGTTAAAGGAAGCCATGAGTTCCGAGATAAATGTGTCATACTGGTCATAGAGACTGACGCCGATCCTCACGGAACCGTCCCCTTTCCCCGGACCCGTACTCCCGCAGCCGGAGACAATTACCGCAGTTCCCAGAACTGCTGCCAATATGGCTGCCGCACGCCTCATCCGCGCGGGCTTTCCGTTTTTTCTCATCTTTGTGACCATCTCCTGCACCTTCCCAAGTATTTAACCCGTTTTTTGCGCCTCATCTCTGCACAGGGAAAAGAATTTCCTGGTTCTCCTCCGCAAACAGAGTGTCTTTGTGGATCGTTCTGTGTGCGATCGTCCTCACCAGCGGCAGGAAGCGGTTTCTGTGAATGTAGTCCGCCAGGTCTGAGACGCTCTGATAACCCATCATATAGTCCTCGGGCACCACCAGGCTCTGTACAATGCCGCAGTCGAGATAATAGATCGACTTTGTGGACGTACCGGTACCGATCACCGTCATCTCCTTTTCCTGCGACGAGGCGTATTCGCCTGCGGCTTCCAGCCCTGCGTTGTCCAGCGCCACCAGGATATCCGGCTTCTCTGCCTCTGCGAGCTTATCTCTAATGGCCTTGGCGTCTCCCATATATTCCAGCACCCAGGTCGTTTTTCCTCCGAGACTCTCCAGAGTTTCTGTAAATCCGTCCATTCTCTGCTCCATGGAACTGAGAGCGGAACTTCCCCGAATGACGCCAATGGTGCACTTTTCGAGCGGTTTCGGAGCATATACTGCCGTTTCCCCGGCAATTGCCTCACCAATAGCCCTGTGGTCAGGACTTATGACCCCAACTACGTTGCTCATGACTTCATAAGCATTCTCATCCACCAGTTCAATATTTGTCCTGCTGTTAAGCTTCTCCAGCATGCTGGCGGCCCCTATACTCGAGCAGAGCTGGATGATCACTCCGTCCGAACCGTTCGCGATCGCTCTCTCGATGATCGCTTCTTCTTCCGACAGCGTTTCCATGTGTCCGGTGGGGACAATGGTGAGAATGACTTCCTGATCCTCCGCAGCCTGCTTCATCCCTTCGATAAACTGAACCCATCGGTTGTCATTACTGTTTTCTATGATCACATGGATCTGCCGCAGATTCGCGGTATTTCCGCTCTCCCAGAGCATAAAACCCGTCACTGCCATGATCATTGCTACCAGGATCAGCACCAATGCCGGGAAGAGCCTTTTATTTTTCATCCTGCACCTCCCCGGACCATTTTCCGTGCTCCAGAGCCTTTCGGTTCCCCTCTGTATAGGGAACTGCAGGGATCCGGATCGTCACCTCTGTCCCCTCATCGGGCTCGCTCTCTATCCTGAGCCCGTACTGCGGGCCGAAACGGAGCATGATCCTCTTGTGCACGTTGATCAGTCCTACGCCGGACCCGTGTCTTCGCGTTCTCTCCTCGTGCTCTTCATCCGACAGGATCTGGTCAACTTTCTCCTGCGGCATGCCAAGACCGTTGTCCCGGACAGACATCAAAATATCGTCTCCTTCTTTTCTCCCGCTGACGACGATCTCTCCTTCATCACCGAGCGCATCTACACCGTAGTAGATAGCATTCTCCAGGATTGGCTGCAGGATCAGTTTCACCGTGCAGTAATCCAGGATCTCCTCCTGAATATCCCAGACGACTTCAAAGGCATCTTTATAGCGTACCTTCTGAATATTCATGTAGTTGCGGGCGTGTACAAACTCGTCCCGGATACTGATCACAGTCCTGCCCTTACTGAGACTTACCCTGAAAAGGCTCGCCAGCTGCGTCACCATAAACACAGCGTCCGCATTTCTCTCACCTTCGATCATCCAGACAATGGAATCAAGCGTATTGTACAAAAAGTGCGGATTGATCTGTGACTGCAGGGCATCCAGCTCTGTTCTCCGGCGCTCCTCCTGCTCTCTGACGACGTCGTCCATCAGTTCATTTACCTGCCGCAGACTTCCCTGCATGCTTCGTCCCAGATTTTCTACTTCCGCAGGTCCTCCGATGTACACCTTGTCGGGATCGACCCTGCCTCCGTCCATATTTTGGATAGAGCGGTTCAGCCGCAGGATCGGGCTTGTGATCCGATTCGTCACAAGGCGGTTGATCAGAAGGAGAGCCAGGATCGTCACGAGCAGGACAAGAAATGTAAAAAGCTGCGTACTGACCGTGCCCAGCCTGAAACCGCTCATAGGAATGACACCGACCAGTTTCCATCCCGTATAACTGATCGTCTTGACAACTACCATCCGGCGCTCGCCCTCAAAGATCTCTTCGTGCAGGCCGTCTTCGTAATCAGACGCGGTAAGGTTGTTCTCTTTGTACTTTTCCACGCCGATCTGGATCATCCTGGGATGATAGATCAGCTCTCCGTTGCTGTCGCACAGGTAAAAATATTGATAGGAGTTACTCCCGTTGACGCGGTCCATCATCTCCTCGATCGTGTTGTAGTTCATGTCGACGAGAAGGACTCCCCTGACGGGAACGCCGCTGTAGGTCAGCTCTACGATCCGGCTCAGTGAAATGACCCAGTAATAGCGAAAAGAAGACGCGTTGAAAATATTCTGGACATGCGGTGTTGAGAAGTGAAGGTTCTCCGGCCTCTCCATCGCCATCTTGAACCAGGGCTGCAGGCGCACATCCATTCCTTCTTTCATTGTTGAGACAGGCGCCGCGCAGACAAGGCTTCCATCCCTCTTAAACAGGGCAAAACTGATCAAATTGTCCTTGTTGGCCTCATAGAGAAGGGACATCTCGCTGTCCAGGCTGTCCAGCGTCATGTCCTTATCCTTGATGGTATCGTAATACATAGCATCGCTGACCCTGCGCATGGAGGTCAGATAGTCCTCAAAGTTGGCCTCTGTCTGGGACATCAGCTGCTCCATACTCTCCGTCATCATAGCCCGGGTGCGCAGAGTGAACCTCTGATACAGAGAAAATCCGAGCAGCACCATAATAAAGACCGAGACGACCGTAAAGGAAACAAGCACCGTAAACTGGATTCCCCGCCTGCCTGCCTTTTCCATTACCTGTTCGATCCATTTGGAAAGTCCGCTATTCTCTTCTCTCGGATTCTCCCTGTCGTTTTCCACGTTATTTTCTCTCCGTGCGGTAGCGGGACGGCGAAACGCCGAACTTCTTCTTAAACACATAGCTGAAGTAAGCGGGATCCGCATAGCCCACCTGGGCAGCGATCACATAGGTCTTCTCATCCCGCCCGATCAG
>CAMKAA010000042.1 GCA_946410365.1 uncultured Lachnospiraceae bacterium
TATCACAAGGAGAATATGAGAAAGATATTTTCTGTATCGGAGATCAACCGGTATGTAAAGAGAATGTTTGAGCAGGATGACCTTCTCCACGGCGTTCTTGTCCGCGGAGAAGTGAGCAACTGCAAGTACCATTCGTCAGGTCATATTTATTTCACTTTGAAAGATGCCTCGGGCACGCTTTCCTGCGTAATGTTCGCGGGACGCCGACGAGGCCTTTCTTTTCGCATGCAGGAGGGCGATCAGGTGATCGTATCCGGCGAAGTGGATGTTTATGAGCGCAGCGGAAGCTACCAGCTCTATGCTAACAGGATCATACAGGATGGCGCCGGCATCCTGAATGCGAGGTATGAAGAACTCAAGCGAAGACTTGAGGAATCGGGGATGTTTGACGAGATGTACAAAAAGCCCGTGCCCCGCTATATAAAAAGGCTCGGAGTAGTCACAGCGCCCACCGGCGCAGCGGTACAGGATATCATCAATATCTCCCTGCGCCGCGATCCTTACCTTCAGATCATACTGTATCCGGCCATTGTCCAGGGCCAGGAGGCCGCGGCAAGCATTTGCGAGGGAATCCGCAGGCTCGATGAATTCGGAGTAGATGTGATCATTATCGGAAGAGGCGGAGGATCGCTGGAGGATCTGTGGGCTTTCAATGAGGAGGCTGTTGCAGAAGCGGTATTTGCCTGCAGGACACCGATCATATCGGCGGTGGGACATGAGACAGATACTGTGATCACGGATTATGTGGCTGATCTGAGGGCTCCTACTCCTTCAGCTGCGGCAGAACTGGCGGTATTCTCCTATGAGCAGTTCGTGAGAGATCTGGATCACTATTCGGACAGGCTCGCTTCAGCAATGGAAGACCAGATCAGGGTGCTTCGGAGAAATACTGAGAGCCTCAGGAGAGAACTTGCACATTTGTCCCCCTCGTCGAGGATCCGCGACAGAAGGATGTATACGGCGCAGTGCGAGGAGAAGCTGGCACTGGCAATGGAGAGGAAGATCCGGGAATGCAGACAGAAAGCGGACCGGAGAGAGCGTCTTCAGAACAGGATGGACAGGAAACTGTCGGAGGCGGCGAACAGCATGCGGGTCTATGCCGCTAAGCTGGAACAGCGCTCACCGCTGGCGAGACTGTCCGCCGGTTACGGCTATATAAGCACCCGCGAAGGAAAAGCTGTGCTCTCCGCGAAAGAAGTGAAACGCGGCGATTTTTTGAATATACGGCTTAAAGACGGGAAAGTAGAGGCAGAGGCACTTCGCGTTCTGCCTGATCCGAAGTGACGAAAGGACAGAGTATGGATAATCTAAATGACAGCATGACTGTGAACGGATCTTCTGTACAGGAAGTGAAGAGTATTGAGGAAGCTTTCGAGATGCTCGGAAATATCCTTGCGAAAATGGATGAGCCGGGCGTAACCCTGGAGGAGTCCTTTAGCTGCTACGAACAGGGAATGAAACTGATCCGTTACTGCAATGAGACGATCGACACAGTGGAGAAAAAGGTACAGGTGCTGAGCGCAGAGGGGGAGACAGATGAGTTTTGATGAGATTCTGGCCGAAAAGGCGGCACATTGTGAGAGCGTAATTTGTGAGATGCTCCCTGACGCGGACAATCTTCAGGGAAGCGACCGCTTCGCCGAGGTAGTTGTCAGGGCTATGCAATACAGTGTAATGGCGGGAGGAAAGAGACTTCGCCCGCTGTTTTTGTATGAGACCTGCAGAATGTATGGCGGCAGAGAGGAACTGGCTGCTCCGTTTATGGCGGCGCTGGAGATGATCCACAATTATTCTCTTGTTCACGACGATATGCCCGCCATGGACAATGACGAATACAGGAGGGGCCGCAAGACTACATGGATTGTTTATGGCGAGGGAATGGCGATCCTGACCGGCGACGCGCTTCTCAACTATGCCTATGAGACCGCTCTGAAAGCGTTTGACTTCTGTAAGAATGCTTCAGAGACAGCAAACTGTGTAAGCGCCATGAAGCTTTTGGCGCGAAATGCAGGGATATTTGGTATGGTCGGCGGACAGTGCGCGGATCTGGAGGCGGAGAAGAACCCGAAAGAGACCAGTGAAGAGGCGTTGACCTATATTCACAAACATAAGACTGCCTGCATGATCGAGAGCGGATTCCAGATCGGGGCTATCCTTGCCGGTGCTCCGGAGAGCGATGTGGAGAAACTGGGAAAGATCGCGGAGAACATCGGTATCGCGTTCCAGATCCAGGACGATATACTCGATGTGATCGGGGACAGTGAGGAGCTTGGTAAGCTGACAGGAAGCGATGAAAAGGACGGCAAGGTCACTTATGTGACCATGCACGGCCTGGACAAGTCCGCTGAGGATGTCAGGAGGATGTCAGAGGAGGCACTGGAACTGTTCGATTCGCTGACTGTTTCTAATGATTTTCTGCGCGAACTGATCGTCGGACTGATCACCAGAACGAAATGATATGAAGAAAGAAAAAAAGCGGCTGGATGTACTGCTGGTGGAAAGGGGGCTCGCCTCTTCGAGGGAGAAGGCCAAGGCTCTGATCATGGCAGGCATCGTATATGTCAATCAAAACAAAGAAGATAAAGCAGGTGCATCTTTTGACCCGGAAGAGGTACAGATCGAGGTGAGAGGAGCGGCGCTTCCATATGTCAGCAGGGGCGGGCTCAAACTCGAGAAGGCCCTGAAGGTGTTCCCTATCGACCTGACGGACCGGGTGTGCATGGACATCGGCGCCTCCACAGGCGGGTTTACGGACTGTATGCTGCAGAACGGCGCTGCGAAAGTTTACTCCATAGACGTGGGATACGGCCAGCTTGACTGGAAACTCAGGAGCGACCCGCGTGTAGTGTGCATGGAAAAGACGAATTTCCGATATGTCAGGCCTGAGGATCTTGGAGAGGGACCGGCGCCTTCTTTTGCCTCTGTGGATGTGTCTTTCATCGGCCTTGACAAAATACTGCCTGCCGCGCTTGCCATCCTGACGCCGGGAGCAGAGATGGTATGTCTGATCAAGCCTCAATTTGAGGCAGGAAGAGACAAGGTAGGAAAGAAAGGGGTCGTCAGAGACCGCAAGGTACACGAAGAAGTGGTCAGAGATGTCACTGCTATGGCTGAAGGGCTCGGCTTTTCGGTACTGGGGCTTGACTATTCCCCGATCAGAGGGCCTGAGGGGAACATTGAATATCTGATGTACCTGAGAAAACCTTCGGAAGGCGAAGAGGACTCCGGAACTGCTGTCACTGAAGAAAAGATAAAGGAACTGGTCGAGGCATCACACAGCCGGCTGGATACAAATTAAAGCTATGGAGCAAACTCTGAAACATAAAAAGGGAAGCGGGAGCTTTGAGATGGACCGCTTTTATATCATCACAAATACGAAAAAAGATCCTGATTACAAGTTTACCAACCTGCTCAAGGGGTTTCTTCTTCTCAACGGAAAGAAGTGCATCCAGATACCTCCCGAGGCCTATGAGAACAGGAAAAGATTAGCGATCGACTTCGACCTGGAAAAGGACTGCGTGATCGTGATCGGCGGAGACGGATCCGTGATCAGGGCGGCGCATCTGGTGCTGGGGAGCGGAGTTCCGATCCTCGGGATCAATCTCGGCACACTGGGGTATCTGGCTGAAGTCGAGAAAGGCAACTGGCAGGAAATGATCAGTCTTCTTCTGGACGGCGCCTATGAGATCGAGCCCAGGATGATGCTGGAAGGCCGCATGACAGAGAGAAACGGCGTCACTGTGGAAGGCGGAAAAGTCCTGCACGCGCTCAATGAGGCGGTCATCGTCAGAAACAGCGCTTTCCGGGCTCTGAATTTCAACGTATATGTGGATGGTCATCTGCTCAATAACCTCAATGCGGACGGTATAATCGTCGCGACGGCGACCGGCTCTACGGCTTATAATCTGTCGGCCGGAGGCCCCTTAGTGGAACCCAAAGCGCAGCTGATGCTGCTAACGCCCGTCTGCGCGCACACGCTTAACACAAGAAGCGTAGTTCTGTCTGCTGAGGATGCTATTGTGATCGAAATGGTGAAGACCACCAGAAACGAAGCGATCAAAGCGGAAGCCGTTTTTGACGGCGGAAGCAGTTTCCCGCTTCAGTACGGGGACCGCATTGAGATAAAGCGGTCCGAAGAAGTGACTAATCTCGTGAAACTCAGCAGAAGGAGTTTTTTGAGTACGCTGCATAAGAAACTGTCATCTTAAAAAGGTTTGGAATCGACAGAGGGAATCATGAAAAAAAAGCGCCTTGACAAGATCCTTGAGCTCATCAGAAATAATGAGATCGAGACGCAGGCTGAGCTTGCGGCAATGCTGAGAAACAGCGGTTATAATGTGACGCAGGCTACGGTTTCCCGCGACATTAAAGAATTGGGACTCATAAAGACCCCTGCGTCAAAAGGTGGCCAGAAGTATGATGCCGGCAGCCCTGTCAATGAAGAGCAGCGCCGTTTTATCCGCGTACTGAGAGACAGTGTGCAGAGTGTAGATACGGCTCAGAATATTCTCGTGATCAAGACCGGGTCGGGCATGGCCATGGGCGCTGCGGCAGCTCTCGATAATCTGAAGTTTCCGGAGGTTGTCGGATCCATAGCGGGCGACGATACGATCATGGCCGCGGTCAGGACTGTCGATGAAACTGTCTTACTGATGGAAAAGATACGCCAAATGCTTGAAGAAGAGTGAGGATCCTTAAAGGGGGAAGGCGAATGCTGCTTAGTTTACATGTTAAGAATCTGGCTCTTATTGAGGAGGAAGAGGTCACCTTTACGGATGGCCTCAATATTTTGACCGGAGAGACGGGAGCGGGCAAATCGATCATAATCGGTTCGGTAAATCTGGCTCTCGGAGGCAAAGCGGATAAGGCCTTTATCAGGACCGGGGCGGAATATGCCCTGATCGAGATGGTCTTTCAGACAGACAATGACAGGCAGCTGAAGAAACTCGAAGAGATGGATCTGCCGGCGCCTGAGGACGGAACCATTCTCATAAAGCGCAAAATATTGCCGGGAAGAAGTGTGTGCAGCGTCTGCGGCGAGTCAGTGACGCTCCGGCAGCTTCGGGAGATCGCGGAGCTTATGATCGATATATACGGCCAGCGGGAGAACCAGAAACTTCTGCGGAGAGAGGCTCAGCTTCAGACTGTCGATGAATATGCCGGAGAAAAGGCGGCGCTTCTCAAAGAAAAAGTGTCTGATTCTTACAGCAGATGGAGGTCTTTAAAGGCGGACTGGGATAAGGATGATCTGGACGATACCGCGAGAAAGCGCGAGGCGGATCTTCTTGCCTATGAATGCAGAGAGATCGCGGAAGCTGCTGTTAGAGAAGGCGAAGACGAAGAACTGGAGAATCGTTTCAGGCTGATGGAGAATTTCCGTAGGATCAGCGAGGCGGCGGGACAGACCGGGATGTGGACAGGAGGTTCTGACCACAGCGCCGAGGATGCAGTGGACCGCGCCGCAAGAGAGCTGGCTTCAGTGGGCGGGATCGATCCAGAACTGGACAGGCTTGCGGATGAACTCTCCGAGATCGAAAACCTTCTGTCGGATTTCAACAGATCCCTGAACGACTATATCCGGAATCTGACTTTTGACCCCTCCGAGTTCGAACAGATCAGGGAAAGACTCAATCTGATCAACCATCTCAAGGACAAATATGGCAGAAACATTGAGGATATTCAGAATGCGCTGCGCGAGCGGGAGGAGAGGCTTGCTTTTCTTGAAGACTACGAAAACGGCAGGAACAGACTTCGCAGAGAGATTGACGAGGAATACAAAAAACTGCTTGGGCTCTGTGAAGAACTCAGTAGAGTCCGCAGGGAAGCGGCCGATAATTTCGGAGAAAAACTGAGTGCAGCTCTTATGGACCTCAACTTCCCCCAGGTGGAATTTGAGAGCAGGATCACTTCCGGAGAGGAGTATCTATCGGCCGGAGGCTATGACAGACTTGTGTTCTACATCTCAATGAACCCGGGCGAGAGCATGAGACCGCTGGATCAGATCGCAAGCGGCGGTGAGCTCTCAAGGATCATGCTCGGCATGAAGACCGTATTCGCGGGCAAAGATGAGATCCATACGTTTATCTTTGATGAGATCGACACCGGGATCAGCGGAAAGACCGCATGGAAAGTCGCGGAGAAAATGGGACGTCTTGCAGCGGATCACCAGATCCTGTGCATCACGCATCTTCCTCAGATCGCTTCCATGCAGGACAGCCATTACTGCATTGTTAAGCAGAGCGCGGACGGGCGCACCATGACCCACATAAAGAGACTGGGAGAAGAGGAGAGCGACCGCGAAGTCGCAAGGCTTCTCGGCGCGGATCATATTACGGAAGCGGCACTTGAAAACGCGCGGGAGATGAAGAAAATGGCACACAGCGGGAAAGGGAAATAATAATGAGCACCCGAAGTGACGTGGAGTTTATTGTCAATAAGATCCTGGCAGGATTTAAAGTCACTCGTGTAGATGAGATCCCGGGGATCGACCTCTATATGGACCAGGTACTGACTTTTCTCGGAGAGCGCCTCAGAAGGACCGCCCGCAAGTCGGATGCCGACAAGCTCCTGACGAAAACGATGGTCAATAATTACGTCAAGAATAAGGTGATGATCCCTCCGGTGAAAAAGAAATACGGCAGGGACCACATCCTCCTTCTGATGGTCATTTATTACATGAAGAGCTTTCTCTCCATCGATGATATCCGCAGCATTGTAGGACCTGTATCGGACAAATACGCACAGCCTACGACTAAATCCGCTGAGCAGCAGGCGGCGAGAAGACACCGCTATTCAATGTCTGACGTATATACGGAATTGTTTGAATATGTCAGCAGAAATGTGGAGAGGTTTCCGGGGGAAGTATCAAAGATCCTTGATGAGACGGACAACGCTTTTATGAGCGCGCCGGAGGAAGACCGCGAAATGCTCCGCAGATTCAATGTGATCTGTCAGCTCAGTGCTGATATCTACCTTAGAAAACTCCTGATCGAAAAACTGCTGGATGAGACACCGGGTATAACTGATCCGGGCAGGAACAGCAGGACAAAGAACTGAAACTGTTTACGACTTACAAAGACCGATAAGGATAACTGTTTATGTCCATTTATGACAATTTAAATAGGGAGCAGGCTGAGGCCGTCAGAAGGACAGAGGGACCGGTTCTGATCCTGGCGGGCGCAGGCAGCGGAAAGACCAGGGTGATCACCCACAGGATCGCTTATCTGATGGATGAGTGCGGCGTGAATCCCTGGAATATTCTTGCGATCACTTTTAC
>CAMKAA010000043.1 GCA_946410365.1 uncultured Lachnospiraceae bacterium
TGGAAAATGAAGAAACCTGTATCCGCATTCCGATGCTGGAGGGATACAGGAGTCTGAATCTGAGTAATTCGGTTGCAATTGTGCTCTATGAGGCGCTGCGTCAGCAGGATTTCCTGTCTCTGGAGAGGGACGGGGAACTTCACAGACTTCACTGGAAGAGCGAGTAACCTGCTGTTTTATTCTGTCTCTTCCTCTTCTTCAATCTCGTCATTGAGATCGGATCTCTTAAGGGTGAAAGTAAACTTGCTGCCGACACCTTCTGTACTGACAAGACTGATATTTTCGCCGTGAGCTCTTATGATCTCGCGGACTATGGACAGGCCAAGGCCTGTCCCTTTTTTGTCTTTGCCTCGGGAGAGGTCGGTCTTGTAGAAGCGCTCCCAAATCTGGTTCTGGTCCTCCTTGGGAATGCCGATTCCGCTGTCTTTGACGCTTACGAAGACTTTGCCTTTCTTTTCAGTGGTCTCGATCTCGATCTCCGAGTAGTAGTTGCTGAATTTGATGGCGTTGTCAATGAGGTTGTAAAGGACCTGCTGGATCTTGTCCATGTCGGCGTGAACGTAGAGGATGTCGCCTGAGAGGATCAGGCGGATCCGAATGTTCTTGCTGCGGCAGGCATGCTCGAAGGAGGCACTGACTTTGCGGATGACGTCGTTGATATCCCAATCCGTCATCTGAAGGAGCATACCCTTTGTGTTGAGGTTGTTGAGGGCCAGAAGACTGTTGGTAAGCTTGGTAAGACGCTCGGTCTCGTTAAGGACAACGCCTATATAATGCTGGTGCATCTCGGGAGGGATCGTCCCGTCCTGCATGGCTTCCAGAAAGCCTCTGATAGAGGTCAGGGGAGAGCGGAAGTCATGGGATACATTAGCGATGAACTTCTTCTGGTCGTCCTCTGAGGAGGCCACAGTCCTTGCCATATAACCCAGAGATGCCGCAAGGTAGCCCATTTCATCGTCGCCTTCCACATTCAGTTCATAATGCATGTTGCCGGCGGCGTACTGCTCTGTAGCGGCAATGATCTTTCTGAGGGGGCGGTAGACGATTTCCGTAAAGAAGATCAGGATGATGATGGACAAAAACAGAATAACGATGAGCATCAGGTAGGAGATGTTCAGCATGTTGTTGGCATCTTCATCGATCTTGGAAGCAGCGGTGTGAATGATCACATAACCCCTTGTCTTGTAATTGTTGATGATGGGGGCGATCACACTGAGTTTCTCCTCGTCGAAGGAGTCGAAAAAAGTGCCTCTCGTGTAATAATTCTTCTGCGTGACGGTGGGATCGAACCCCTCCACGACGATCTCCTGCTCGGGATCCGGAGCATCGGCGGAATTGACGATCATTCGGCCGGAAGGATTGATGATCCAGATCTCCGCGTCCATGAAGTAGGAGAGGGACTCCATTTGTTCCTGAACCGTCTCGAGAGAGATCTCGGAATTGTACAGATCCGCGGCATAGGTGTCCGCGATCCGGGCGGCTTCCCTGTACATATTCCGGGAAGTCTGTCTCTGGCAGTACTCGTAGGTCAGTCTGGAGACAAAAGTAGCCACTGTCACAAATCCGAAGAAAGCAAACAGAGCATAGGCCAATATGAACTTCAGATAAATTGTTTTTCTCATATTATGCCCGTTTCCGCCTCAGTCACTATTTTGCCCGTGGATTGGTCTCAAACTTGTAGCCGATACCCCAGATCGTGGAGATCTTCCAGCCCTCATGATCGTGGATCTTCTCGCGGATCCTCTTGATATGAACGTCCACTGTGCGGGTGTCACCCACGTACTCATAGCCCCAGATCTGGTCCAGGAGCTGCTCTCTTGTAAAGACGCGGTTGGGACTTGCGGCGAGGCAGTAGAGAAGTTCAAGTTCCTTGGGAGGCATGTCAATCTGCTCTCCCATGTATGTAACAGAATAGTTTGTAAGATTGATCGTCAGGTCGGGATAACTCACCGTCTTGTCGCCCGAACCGGCGGTTTCCGCAGCCGGCTTTTTGTTGTAGCGGCGAAGGACAGCCTTTACTCTTGCTACGAGCTCCTTGGAATCGAAGGGCTTCTGCATATAATCGTCGGCGCCCATCTCAAGACCGAGTACTTTGTCAAAGATCTCGCCCTTTGCTGAGAGCATGATGATCGGCGTGTCCTTGCCGGAGCGGACCTCACGGCAGACCTGGTAGCCGTCCATGCCCGGAAGCATGAGGTCGAGCAGGATCAGGTCGGGCTCGAAGCTCTCTACGGCGGCAATAGCCGCCTCGCCGTCTCCCACGATCTTGGTCTCGTAGCATTCCTTCATCAGATAGAGACTGATGAGTTCGGCGATATTGGAATCGTCATCGACGATCAGGATTTTCTGTCTGGCAGCAGCCATAGGTATTGTCCCCCTGTTTCAAAAAATAGTTTTTCCGTCCGTTTTTACTGCAGCTCTACGATGGTGACGCCTGCGTCGCCTTCACCGAAATCGCCGAGTCTGTATTTTTTGATCCACTTCTGTCTGCGCAGGTAGTTGTGGACCGCTTTGCGAAGAGCCCCGGTCCCCTTGCCGTGTACGATGCGGACACTGGAGAGATGGGACATTCTCGCGTCGTCGAGATATTTATCCAGTTCATTAATGGCTTCGTCCGTAGTCATACCCAGAAGACTCAGCTCCGGGGAGATGGACTGGTTTCTGGAGAAATCGAGATTTCTCTGCTTATTGCCCGCGCCGCCGGCATTTTCGAAAGCTTTCTTCATGCTGCTTCGGGAATTGCTCTTAACGGGATTGCCGTACGCGTCCTCTTCGATCAAATTGAGGTCGCTGAGCGCCGCTTTGGAATTCATGATGCCGCAGCGAACGGAAACTTTGCCATTGGAATCCGGAAGGGCCGTCACAACGCCCGTCAGCCCCATGGAGATCACGCGGACCTTGTCGCCCACATGAAGATCGGAAGCCTTGAGTTTCCCTGTGACCTGCTCCTCCTGTTTGCGGCTGAGCTTCTCATTCTTCCTGGAGACCTGCTCGCGCAGCGAGGATCTGGCACGCTCCATTGCAGCCATATCGCCGCCCCGGCCGCTCTTTCTCATCTCAGAGATCGCCTCGTCAGCTTTCTTCTTGGCGTCCGCAAGAATATCTCTGGCTTCTTCGTTTGCTTTCTCGAGGATCTTGTCTCTGCGCTCGTCCATGAGCTTTTCTTTATTCCGGATCTTCTTCTGCTCTTTTTCTATAGATTCTCTGAGGGCGGAGATCTCCTCCTGCTCCCTCTGTATCCGGATCCGTTTTTCTTCCAGATCAGCCAGGATATCTTCCATATTCTGAGTTTCCTGGCTCAGCTGTTCCTTGGCCGCCTCAATGATGTTCTCGGGAAGCCCAAGCTTTTTCGAGATCGCGAAGGCGTTGGATTTGCCGGGCACACCGATCAGCAGCCTATATGTGGGCTGCAGAGTCTCCACATTGAATTCGCAGCTGGCATTAGTGACACCGGGCGTGTTCATGGCGTAGACCTTGAGCTCACTGTAGTGAGTCGTGGCTACGGCCCGGATCCCCTGCTCATGCAGATAGTTCAAAATAGAGATGGCCAGTGCCGCTCCTTCCGTCGGATCGGTACCTGCGCCCAATTCGTCGAAGAGACACAGGCTGTTCTCATCTACATCCTTAAGAATATCCACTATGGTAGTCATATGGGAGGAGAAGGTGGACAGGCTCTGCTCAATGCTCTGCTCATCACCTATATCAGCATAGACTTCACTAAAAAGCGCGATCTCACTTCGGTCGCCGGCGGGAATATGAAGTCCCGCCATACCCATCAGCTCAAACAGGCCGATGGTCTTCAAAGTGACTGTCTTGCCTCCCGTGTTGGGACCGGTGATGACGATCAGGTCGTAATCTTCTCCGAGCTCAAGATCAATGGGCACGACCTTCTTCTTGTCAATAAGGGGATGTCTGCCTTTGTTGATCTTAATAAATCTGCGATTGTTGAGAAGGGGCATGGTGGCATTCTGCTCAAGCGCGAGCTTGGCCTTTGCGAAGATAAAATCAAGCTTCGTCATATTCGCCGCGTTGTCCTTGAGGGCCATGAGATTGTCTGCCGCCTCCGCGGAGAGAGAAGCCAGAACCTTCTCGATCTCCTGCTTCTCCTGCAGAGTCAGTTCACGGATCTTATTGTTGAGATTTACGATGGCAGCGGGCTCTATAAAGAGAGTGGATCCGCTGGCACTCTGATCATGAACAATGCCCTGCACCTGATTCTTATACTCGGATTTAATGGGAATGCAGTAACGGTTTCCGCGCATAGTAACAACGCTGTCCTGAAGATAAGGGGCCAGCGTCACATTGACCATTTTATTGAGCTGCTGATGAATCCTTCCGCTCGCTTCGCTGATCTCCCGGCGGACTCTGCGAAGTCCCGGGCTCGCTTCGTCCGCGATCTCATCCTCGGAGAGGATGCAGCGGAGGATCTCTCTGGACAGGCTCTTCAGGGGATAGAGGCAGTCGAAAAGGTCGAAGAGAATATTGTCTTCAGGTTTGAGCTGCTCATTGTTTCCAAGTGCGGAAACTCCCCGTCCGCCGGATTCCGTTGTGCCGTATTCCTGCACGCGTCCCACATTATCCAGGAAGGAAGCCAGATGAAGCAGCTCTGCTGCCGTCAGTGTGCTTCCGATGGAGAGCGCGCCAAAGGTATAGCCGAAGTCCCTGTTAGAGCCGAAATTCACACTTCCCTTCCGGATCAGAAGCTGCAGCGCGGCGTCTGTCTCCTCCTGGGCAAGGCGGATGTCCGGCAGGTTGTCCATGGGCTTTAATTCTCTGCAAAGAGCCTTGGCCGGCGCGGAATTCGCGTTCTCGGTCAGTTTTTCTATGATCTTATTGAATTCAACAATATGTAAAACTTTATCGTTCATGGAAATCGTGATTCTCCCGGCTTAAGATGATGATCGATGATCTTCTCAGGTTTACTCATGGGGATAGTATAGCACATCTGCGACGGTTCTTTTCAATTTCCTGCGGTCGGGGTATACTTTAGAAAAAATGTGAACTGTAATAAGGAATTAACTATGAGCAATGAATATCCTGACAGAAATGAAAACGTGCAGGACAAACTGCAGGAAATAAAGAAAAACACGGAAACAGGCAGTGCTTCTCAGCCTGAGGAACAGGATTCCGACATAGGATTTTTGCAGGAGGAGATCAAAAAGCGTCCCCGCAACAGAAAGAAAATGATGCGTCAGATGATGACGATCGCCATTATGGCGGCAGTTTTCGGAGCGGTAGCCTGCCTGTTCTTCCTGCTTTTGGAGCCCATCTTCACCAGAATGCTGTACCCGGAGGAAGCCGTGACGGGAGTTACTTATCCCGAGGAGACGGAGAGCGAAGAACTTACGCCCGAGGAAATGCTGGTCAACGAAGAGGAGAAAGCTGCGACAGAGGAACAGGAGAGGATCCGGCAAGAGGTGGAGCGCATCCTGCGGGATAAAGACCGGGGAGCGAAGACGGTTGAAAATCTCTATGGAGCGCTGCGCTCTGTAGCGACGGACTCCCTCCATTATCTGGTGGATGTAGCGGAGATCTCGTCGGATACAGACTGGTTTAATGATCCCTATGAGACAAGAGGCACTGTGTCAGGGATCATCATTGCCAATACAGACTCGGAAGCACAGGTTCTGGTATATTCGCCGGGCATTAACGCCGCGCAGACGATTCAGGTAACCTTTTATGACGGTTCCTCCGCTGAGGGAGCGATCCGTTCCTATGACAGTGTATCCGGCTTTGCTGTGCTCAGCGTCAGTCTGGAGAGCATGAATTCGGAAATAAAGGAGAAACTCAGGGCGGCGGACCTGGGATCCTCTTCGCCTTCCGTGGTGTTGGGCAGACCGGTGATCGCTGTTGGAAGGCCAATAGGAAACAGCGGCAGCATCTCCTATGGGGCGGTTACCTCTGCGATCGCAAATCTGCCGATACAGGATTCCGGTTTTGTGCAGCTCACAACGGATATTTACGGCAGCAGGAACGCCTCCGGCGTTCTGATCGATCTGGACGGCCGTGTGGTAGGGATCATCGATTCTGCTCACGGAAGACCCGATATGCCTAATATTCTCTGCGCCATTGGCATCACAGAGACCAAACAGCTTATAGAAAAATTATCTGCGGGAAGCAAAAAAGCGTATCTTGGTGTACAATGTACAGATGTGCCGGGTGATGTGCGCTCCAGAATGAATATACCGGACGGAGTTTATCTGAGCGGAGTGGCGGATGATTCTCCCGCAATGAACGCAGGACTTCAGAAGGGAGATGTGATCACCAATATGGGTGAGGAGGAAGTGCATTACAGCGCGGCGATCTCCCGGATCCTTCTGGAGAACGAAGCAGGTTCTGAGATTTCCATTACCCTGCTGCGTCCAAGCGGAGACGGATACACGGAGATGGAGCTGAACGTCACATTGGAGTGACACAAAAAACATAATTTTAATAACATAATTTAGAAACGAGGAATAATCAGGAATGCGATACATTCAGGAACTTCACGAGGGAAGCAGCGTCAAGGACATCTATCTGTGCAAGAAGAGGATGTCTCTTGTCACCAAGAACGGAAAGAACTACGAGAGTCTTACACTACAGGACAAGACCGGTGTTATCGACGCCAAGATCTGGGATCCAAACAGTATGGGGATCGGCGAATTTGAGGAGCTTGACTATGTGGACATCGCCGGAGACGTGGTCTCTTTCCAGGGGCATCTGCAGCTCAATATCAAGAGAGCGCGCAAATGTCAGGAGGGTGAATACAATCCGGCGGATTATGTTCCGGTCTCGGACAAGAACATCGACGATATGATGGGAGCCATCGGCAAATACATCGACAGTGTCAAAAATGAGTACCTGCAGCGGCTTCTCAAGGCGTTCTTTGTGGAGGACAAAGAGTTTATCGAGGACTTCCGCATGTCTTCCGCGGCCAAGAGCGTGCACCACAGTTTCGTCGGAGGACTTGCCGAGCACACTCTGGGAGTTACGAACCTGTGCCATTTCTTCTGCAGAAATTACCCTTATCTGAACAGAGACCTGCTGATCGCGGTGGCTCTTCTCCACGACATCGGCAAGACCAAAGAGCTCTCCAAATTCCCTCGCAACGATTACACGGAGGAAGGACAGTTCATCGGCCACATCAT
>CAMKAA010000044.1 GCA_946410365.1 uncultured Lachnospiraceae bacterium
GAAACGGCAGCGCGATGCGGGTGTCCGCGGCCGCGTGGCTGTGCCAGGAGAGCCTTCAGAAAATGCTTCAGATCGCAGCAGTGACAGCGGAGGTGTCCCACAACCATCCCGAGGGGATCAAGGGAGCCCAGGCAACAGCTGCCGTGATCTTCATGGCGCTTCACGGCGCGTCCAAAGAGGACATCAGGAATACAGTCACAAAGGTGTTCGGGTATGATCTGTCAAGAACCTGCGATATGATAAGGCCCACTTATCATCATGTGGAATCCTGTCAGGAGACAGTGCCCGAGGCGATCACTGCTTTTCTCGAGGGCGACAGCTTTGAGAGTGTCATCCGTCTTGCGGTATCCCTGGGCGGTGACTCTGATACTCTGGCTTGTATTGCAGGCAGCATGGCGGAGGCTTTCTATGGGGTGCCCGAGGAGCTGAAGAGGGAAGTGAGAGAGCGTCTTTCCGATGATCTGAAGGAAGTGCTGAACAGATTCGACAGAAAGCTTGAGGAGGATCGGGAAGCAAGAGAAAGTGACCCCGCAAGAATGAAGGCGTGGAAGGAAGCGCTCAGACCGGCGTCTCCCGTACAGAGGAGCGCGCCCAAATTCCCGGGCAGCGAGGAACTGGAGAAAATTCTTGAAGAGTTTTCGGCAGACCGGAGTAAAGAGAATCTGGTCCGCTGCCTGGAGGCCCTCAGAAAGGCAATGCACGCCGGAGGAAATGTCCTGTTTCCGGTACAGCCTGTCAGAGTTAATACGACCGGCGGAAAGGCTGCGGGAAGGGCGATCAGAATGAAGCTGATCGCGACGAAGGACGGCAAGAACTGGCAGGTCGCTTACACGAGCGAGAACAGGTATAAGAGCGGCTCGTCCGCCAAGGATCCGGCTCTTGCCGCAACAATCCGGCAGGCCCTGGAACAGTATGTCCCTGATGCGCCGGGAACCAACAAAGCTCCTGATAACATCGCGGGTATTGTGCTCAATCCGGAGAAAAATCCGATTTTTCTGACAAGGGAGATGATCGCGAGCGTCCTTAAAGCGGAGGCGCGGGTGCAGAGAGCTTCCCGCAGCGGGATCCTGGTGACGAAGGGAGATATCACCAGGATGAAGGCGGACTGCATTGTCAATGCGGCAAACTGCTCGCTTCTGGGCGGAGGCGGAGTGGACGGTGCGATCCACAGGGCAGCAGGCCCCGGACTTTTAGAGGAGTGCAGGAAACTGGACGGATGCCACACGGGTGAGGCCAAGATCACCGGCGGTTACAACCTTCCGGCAAAATATGTGATCCATACTGTGGGGCCCATCTACGACGGAGACGAGGACGATCCGAAGCTCCTCGCCTCCTGCTATAGAAATTCCCTGGACATCGCTATGAAGAACAATATTCACAGTATTGTCTTCCCGAATATCTCCACCGGGGTTTACGGATATCCCAAGGAGGAGGCTGCAAGGATCGCCATGGGCACTGTGGGCCGCTGGCTTTCGGATCACAAAGGTTATGTCATGCACGTGGCGATGTGCTGTTTTGACCAGGAGAACTACGAGATCTATGAAAAACTCGTAAAGAGCAGCCGGGATAAAGATCAGAACGTCTGAAGCAAGGCTTCCACCTCGGACCGTGTGGCGAGATCGGGAGAGAAAGCGCTGGCACTGCCTGCGGCGATGCCCATGCGGAAGGCCTCCCGGTAATCACCGGTCTCGAGATAGCCGCTTATAAATCCGGCCACCATAGAGTCGCCGGCACCGACGGAATTGACAAGGATCCCCTTCGGGGCGGGACTTTTTAATACCTCTCCGTTTTCAGAGATAAAGACCGCGCCTTCTCCGGCCATGGAGATCAGGACGTTCCCCGCTCCTTCTTCCTGCAGTTTCCTGGCATAGGGAATCACTTCCTCCTGTGTGCGGAGCGTGACACCGTAGATCTCCCCCAGTTCATGTTCATTGGGCTTGACAAGCCAGGGGCGGCAGCGGAGCGTTCCGACGAGGAGGTCCTTCTCAGCGTCCACGACGATGCGGATCCCCTTTCCCGCAAGCCTTTGCATGATCCTCTCATAGACATCGCGGGGGAGTGAACCGGGAACGCTTCCGGAGATCACCAGAATATCGCCGGAAGAGAGCAGATCAAGCTTTTCGTAAAGCTTTTCAATGTCCTCAGCCGTGATATGCGGTCCCTGGCCGTTGATCTCAGTCTCCTCGCCGGACTTGAGTTTGACGTTAATGCGGGAGAAGCCGTTTGGGATCCGGATCAGATCGACGCCGCAGCCGAAATTCTTCATCAGCTCCGCGATATCGTCGCCGGTGAAGCCCGCCATGAATCCCAGAGCCACGCTTTTGTGCCCAAGGTTACTGAGGACAATGGAAACGTTGATCCCCTTGCCCCCGGGAAGAATGTTCTCATAAGTGGTCCGGTTGATAACGCCGGGTTTAAAATCGTCGACCCTGACAATGTAGTCAAGAGACGGGTTGAATGTGACTGTGTAGATCATCTCTGCAAAAGCCTCCTTAATTAAAGCTCATCCCGGTGACTGTCTTTTATGAGCAGCGGTTTACTGAGAGCAGGAACCGCTCTGGCTCCGGTCCGCCGTGCAGCCATCAGGTCATAGAGGAACTCTGCCTGAAGTTCCGCCCGCAGTATCTCATAAAGTCCGTCGGACATGACGCTCCCCGCCCTCGAGAGTTTGTCCAGAAAAGGGACATCGCAGGAAGCGGTTATACTTCGTATGAGCGGAGCGGCTTCCCGCCTGAATCCTATGGGACGGATCCATCCGCATAGGGAGTGTTCTGTGTCAAAATACTGCATAGTCTCCGAGGTGATCCCCAGGAGAATGTGCAGAAGAGCCCTTGAAATTCTGGTATATGTGTAGTTGCGCGTCTTCACCGCTGCGCAGAAATCAGAATAGGTGGTAAAACCGGGCAGTTCTTTCAGGATCCTGCCTGCGAGATCCGCAGACACGTCGAGATAGCCGGTCAGCGCCTCAGGAGATCCCGCACTGTACAGAGCGTGCAGGAGAAGATCCGAGAAGTCGTCTCTGCACAGGAAAGGATCGCTCTTTTGACGGGAGGCGATCATTTCCGAGCGGATCTGTGTCGCGCCGGCACACTTTGTGCGCCTGATTGCCAGCGGCTGTATCGTGCTGCTCCTTTTTAAAAGTGCCCTTAGATATTCTGTCCCGAGCAGATCATTTGGTGTGGAGGGAAGATCGGCATCTTCCATAGCGCAAGCTCTCGCCGAGGGGTAGGAGAGTCCCTCCCTGAGTCCGTCCCGGAGCGCGGCCCGAAACTGCTCAGATTCATCATTGAGCCTGCGTGAGGCTTCCAAAAGGGAATCGGTATCGCCGGTCTCTGAGCCGAATGCCAGGTCCGTGACAACTCCAAGATTATCCATCAGAGCCACTGCTCCCCGGGCAAAATAGTCCGCGCCGGAGCAGGCCGCATACAGGGGGAGTTCCACCACAAGGTCCGCGCCGGCGGACAAAAGCGCCTCCGTCCTCGCCTCCCGGGAGAGGATCGAGGGAGCTCCGCGCTGTACATAGTCCCCGCTCAGGGCGATCACGATATAATCCGCGCAGGTCTTCTCCCGCGCCTCTTTGATCAGATAGCGGTGCCCCTCGTGCAGGGGATTGCACTCCGCGATGATGCCGGTGACTCTCATGACTGTAATGACCCTTTCCGTTCTGTGATCATATGGAAGACGCAGAACCGTCTCCTGATTCCAATTATTTCATATAAGAAATAAAACTTCCATTATCAGGGGGAAGTTTTGTTCAAAAAAAGGGGCAGTTCTTGTCCCTCTTTAAATTAAGTGTATAATAGATAATAGAGCAGCATGCGGCAGCAGCCGGGTTATAGTTTTATAGGAAACGGAGAGAAAAAAATGAATATTTTGGTAATCAACTGCGGCAGTTCATCACTTAAGTTCCAGGTCATCAATGCAGAGTCCGAGAAGCTCCTGGCTAAGGGCCTTTGCGAGAGAATCGGCATGGACGGTTCCTGCATCACTTATGAGAATAAGGCAGACAATACCGGCAAGGAATTCAACGAGATCCCTATGCCCGATCACAATAAGGCAGTCAGCCTTGTACTGAGCGCCCTGACCAACGAGAAGACCGGCGTTCTGAAATCTCTGAGCGAGATCGGAGCAGTGGGACACAGAATCGTCCACGGCGGTGAGAAGTTCACATCTTCTGTTGTCATTACAGATGAGGTTATCGAGGCGATCAAGGAAGTATCCGATCTGGCTCCCCTTCACAATCCCGCCAACCTGATCGGCGTAGACGCCTGCATGAGCCTTATGCCCGGCACACCTATGGTAGCTGTTTTTGATACAGCTTTCCATCAGACAATGCCCGAGAAGGCTTACATGTATGCACTGCCTCTCAAGTACTACAGAGATTACAAGGTAAGAAGATACGGCTTCCACGGCACCAGCCACTCCTTCGTTTCCAAGGAAGCAGCTAAGGTCGCCGGAAGAGCATATGACGACTGCAAGACCATCGTATGCCACCTCGGCAACGGCGCCAGCATCTCTGCTGTCATGAACGGCAAGTGCGTGGACACATCCATGGGTCTTACCCCCCTTGAGGGCCTGATCATGGGAACCAGAAGCGGTGATCTTGATCCCGCGATCGTTGACTTCATCGCAGGCAAGGAAGGCATCACAGCAACTGAGGTTACCAATGTCCTCAATAAGAAGTCCGGCGTTTTCGCTCTGTCTGACGGACTTTCCTCTGACTTCCGTGACCTCGAGGACGGATACAAGGGCGGCAACAAGTATGCCAAGCTCGCTGTAGACGCTTTCTGCTACAGAGTAGCCAAGTACATCGGCTCCTACACAGCAGCTATGAACGGCGTAGATGTGATCGCTTTCACTGCAGGTATCGGTGAGAACAGCGCATTCGTACGCGAGAACATTATGGCTTACCTCGGATATCTGGGCGTTACCTGCGATAAGGAAGAGAACGCGAAGAGAGAGGATATCCACAAGATCTCCACTGCGGACAGCAAGGTTCTGGTCTATTCCATCGCCACAAACGAGGAGCTCGCCATCGCTCGCGAGACCTACGAGCTGACCAAATAATAAGGCGGCGCAGGCTGCGCAAAGTCGACAAAAAATTGTTGACAAAGGGAATTACCGCAAGTATAATACCATTTGTGTGACTACTTGAACGGTAAGGAGGTGTAACGATGTCTATCTGCCCTAAGAATAAATCATCCAGAAGTCATAGAGATAAGAGAAGAGCAAACTGGAAAATGACTGCTCCGACTCTCGTTAAGTGCAGCAAGTGCGGCGCTCTTACGATGCCCCACAGAGTGTGCAGAAATTGCGGCTCCTATAATAAGAAGACCGTGATTGAAGTCGAAGACTGACGGATCATAGATTTATTGTGATCATGAACTGAATCAGAACTGATTCCAGGCGGATGCTGAAAGAGCATCCGCCTGTTTTATTGTCAGACGGACTGCCGGAAGCTTTCGGCCGTTTGTTGTAAAGGGTTTGTAAGGCGGCTCTACTTGCATTATATGAGCCCTTTTAGTATATTAAATTCGTAACAGTATTCAGATTGTATGTTATTGGACTAAACAGAAACAGGAAATAGTATGAGTGAATTTGTACATGTAGCTGTAGATGCAATGGGCGGTGATAATGCGCCTTCCGAGATCGTAAAGGGCTCGGTGAACGCGCTGAACAAGTGCCCGAACCTGAAGGTGACATTTACCGGAAAAGAAGAGCTGGTGAAGGCGGAACTTGGGAAGCTCAAGTATCCCGCCGACAGGGTACAGATCCTGAACTGCACGGAAGTGATCGCAATGGCAGAACCTCCGGTAGACGCGATCCGCACCAAGAAGGATTCCTCGATCGTGAAGGGCCTTCGGCTTGTAAAAGATGGGGAGTGCGACGCTTTTGTTACGGCCGGAAGTACGGGAGCTGCTCTCGCGGGAGGCCAGCTTCTTGTAGGCAGGATCAAGGGGATCGAGAGACCCCCGCTGGCTCCGCTGATGCCGACAGCCAAGGGACCTGTCCTTCTGATCGACTGCGGCGCCAATATGGATCCCAGACCTTCCATGCTCCTTCAGTTCGCGCAGATGGGCTCGATCTATATGCGCAATATGACAGGAGTTGAAAATCCCAGAGTCGGACTTGTCAATGTGGGAACCGAAGAAGAGAAGGGAAATGAGCTTGCCAAACAGGCGCATCAGCTGCTGAAGGATTGCCCTGACATCAACTTTGTGGGCAATATCGAGGCGAGAGAGATCCCGGAAGGCGCGGTCGATGTGGCAGTCACGGATGCATTTACCGGAAACGCTATTTTGAAAATGTACGAAGGAGTGGCGAAGGTAATCCTGCACGAACTCAAGGGAGCGCTTATGTCGTCCTTTGTGAGCAAGATCGGAGCCCTGATGATCAAGCCGGCCCTCAAGGGAATGATCAAGACCTTTGATGCTTCCGAGTACGGCGGAGCGCCGATGCTGGGTCTTAAGGGACTTGTGGTCAAGGCGCACGGCAATTCCAAGGAGGCGGAGATCGAGCACGCCCTGATTCAGTGCATTACCTTTAAGGAGAAAAAGATCAACGATCTTTTCCGCAGCGAAATGAAACTTGACGAGCTTGCATCAGCCCGCAGAGCGAAGAAGAATACAGAAGAATAAAGGAGACTGATTATGGACGAAGATTTCAAGAAACTGTGTGCAATTATTGCAGATGTACTCGGTATTGATCCCGATGAGATCACTATGGATACGACATTTGACGAAGACCTCGGTGCAGATTCTCTGGATGTCGCTTCCATTATCATGGGAATAGAGGACGAATACGATGTGAAGGTTGATACGGAAGTGGCCGCCAAGGTAACTACCGTAGGAGAAGCGCTCGCCCTGATCAAGGGGGCGGCTGAGGGATGAGAAATTCTTCACTGGAAGTTCTGGAAGGACGTATAGGTTATCATTTCAAGGACAGATATCTTCTGGAATGCGCGCTGACCCATACGTCCTTTGCCAATGAGCAGAAAATACACCGTTATAAGGATTACGAAAGGCTGGAGTTCCTCGGAGATGCTGTTCTTGAGATGGTCT
>CAMKAA010000045.1 GCA_946410365.1 uncultured Lachnospiraceae bacterium
CAGAGGTCGAGGTCGAATGAGGGCAAGTACTATGAAAGAAATCAAAAATGACGCTTTCTATGATTTGGTAAAGCAATATGATTCAGATAGAGAACATCATTTGGTCGGCGAGGTCGACTATTATCTTTTAGATGATAACAAGCCTTATGAGGGACTCGGATCTCATAGAGAAGCCTTGAGCTTTGTCTTTGACTTACTGGTGGAAAGAAACACAATGAATCAGAAAAGAGACGAAGAGAGATGGGGCGGCGACATCGCTGATCAGCTGGTTCCCTGGACCTGTGATATTGACAGGGCGCAGGCAGCACGGCTGAATCCTCAGGTGTTTTTCTACTGCCCGAATATTGTGAAGACCGATCATTACGGCAACAATTCCTATGATGCCGAATGGGAACCAAATGATGAGAACTACGGGACAACTGTTCCTTACTGGTATGCGGTGTTGGAACCGATACACAGCAGAAAGAACAAACCTGAAGATTTCAAAATAGTGAATGAGGCACTGTTTCCAAACGGCACGGATGCACTTGACATCTATGAGTGGTCGACTGACTGGTCGGACTATTTTGACGACGGACATGAATGGTATGGGGCATGCTGCTGGAGCGTTTACGATAAGAGCAGGAACAGATTTGTGGTGATGCTGGTGTCGGCAACGGACTGAAAAATCCTGACTATTATATAAGCCTGGTGAACAAAGATAATGAGTTGGATTATTACTATGAATTAATCCAACTCATTAGAAAATCAAGTTCTATTACCGGCACCTTTCGGTGATATAGCGGATCGCGTCTTCGACTCTGACCATACTGCTGATATCGTCGTCATCGATCTCTATGTCAAACTCATCTTCAAAAGCGACCACAACATTTACCACGTCCAGCGAGTTAAGCCCCAGGTCATTGCGGAAGTGTGACTGAGGAGTGATCTTTTCCGCCGGTACTTCCGTATAGTCTTTAAGTATATCGCGAATTTTCTCAAGCATTTTTCTTACCTCCTGATTTTTTTCGTCGTTGTTTTCTCGAACGGCGTGTTTCTGAAGACGGTTCTCGTTATCTGTTTGTATGCCGGCAACTGTTTGTTGAGCGAATCTATCTCATTCTGAATCTGCGTGTATAGGTTTTCCTCATTATCGTTTGTCTCCGGATAGATTTCGGCGCATATTACGCCATCATCGGCAGAAACGATGACTTCATTGATAGAGTCAAATCGCAGCAGTTTTTCTTCCAGTTCCTCCGGCGAAACGTTTTCTCCGTTTGACAATATGATCAGATTCTTCTTTCTTCCCGTCAGGAAGATGAAGCCGTCGCGATCGATCCTTCCAAGGTCTCCTGTGTGATAGAACCCGTTTTCGTCTATCTTTTCCGCTTCTTCCCCGCCGGTATCCGGCCAATTCGTATCAGAATCGCCGTGGTAATCGGTTTTCTTCGCATTATCATAATAGCCCAGCATCACGTGAGGTCCGCGCACCAGCACTTCTCCATCCTGTGAGATGACTACTTCCGAGCCCGGAAGCGCAAGCCCCACACTGCCATCTCTTCGATAGTGATTTCTGTTCACTGCGGCAACCGGTGAGCATTCCGTTGTCCCATAGCCATTGAGGATCTCAATGCCCAGTTTCCGAAACTTCTCTACGTAAAGCTTATCCAAAGGCGCGCCGCCGCAGATAATGTACTCCAGATTGCCGCCAAATCGGACGAGAACATCCTTAAAGAGACGCCGCCGGATATCGATCCCGCAAGTCCTGAGCAGGTCAGATAAGAGCATGGCGGCTTTCATCTGCTTCTGCCTGCCGGTTTTGGCTGCCTCCTGCCTGATCTGCTTGTAAAAGCTTTCCACGAACAGCGGTACCAGCATCATTGTCTGGGGACATGCGGCTTTCAGCTCGGCGGGAATATACCTGAGTCCGCTGCTGATGTACACAGTGTGCCCATAATGGAAGACCATCCATACACCAACGATCAGTCCGAAGGCGTGATGGAAAGGAAGAACTGTGTACGTGTCGCCTTCGAGCACAAAAAGCTGACAACTGCCATTGATGTCCGAGGCAATGTTCCGGTGGGAGAGCATCACGGGTTTGCGTCTCCCGCCTGTACCGGAAGTAAAGAACATGCAGCACATTTCGTCTGTGTCCACTGGCATTTTGTCAAAATATTCCAAAACCGCACTGTCTTCCGGCACCGGTGCCGATGCCGCTGCATAAGCCTCATCAAAAGAACAGCAATCCGGCATTTTGCCGGGCACCTCTAACGCTTTTTTGATCTTGGCTGTCTTTTTACCGGCTTTGGCGGAATGGAGAATGAGACCGACGTCTGCGTCGCCGGCCGCCTGCAGCAGTTCCTCCTGTGTCATGTCTTTATCCAAAGCCACCGCTGCATTCCCGCTGCAGATGACAGCCATGAACATCACAAGCCAGTCGTAACTGTTCTCGCCCAGGATTCCGATATGCCGCGAAGCCGCCTTCCGTGAGGCGATCCACTCCGAAACGCTGCGCACTTCGGCGCAAAATTCCAGATAAGTCTTGTTATAGCAGTTCCCCTTCCTGTCAAAGTAAGCAAAAGCGACGTCTTTCGCCTGCCCGCGCAGTTTAACTGCCATCATTTCGTGCAGGGAGCCAATTTCAGGCAGCAGATCATATAAAGGATATGGCCTGTTTTTTCTCATATCTTAAAATACCCCGATTCCCGGAAATAACCGATGTATCCGGGCAGATAGTCTTCTCCGGCATCGATCCATGCAAATCCGAGCTTCTCTAAAAAGCGCACTGTATAGTCATTTTTGACATGGATCCCGCTGTCATACAGAAGCCGCCCCTCCGGGCTGAGGTCATTCTGAAGGCGCTCATAAATGTAGTTCCTGTCCGGATCCGACATCGTCTTTTCAAGTGCCTCGCGGAAGTGTTCCGCATCTACAGTGTCAATCTGAATATCCATGCCGCGCAATATTTGGACCATTCGATCAAAATAGAGCGGTCTGTTGCTGTAAAGATGGAAGACCGGCTGTTCCTTCCCCGCATTCTGCGCGATCAGCACGATTCCCTCAGCGGTCAGGTCCACGGGAGAGAACTCGGCATACAGCGGCAGCAGATAATCCGGGAACATCCCGAGTTCCAGAATCGCTTTCATTCTGCCAAGGAATGAGTTGGTCTCATAGTTGGGCTGGAATCGGAAGTCGCCGGTACGGTTGGTCAGATTTCCGACACGGACTATAGCTGCTGAGATCTTTCCCTCAAGGACAGCGTCCAGAACCAGCCGCTCCGCCTCGAATTTGCTCCGGACGTACACATTGCCCAGCGGCTGGCCGGCGTACAGGCAGGTCTCGTCAAATGTGATCTCTTTGTCCGGATCTGTAATATCGAACGCGTCCGCAAATGTGTTTCCGCTTACGCTGATCGTCGAAATGTGGATCAGCTTCGCACCTGTTCGGGACGCGTATCCGATGACGTTTGCTGTACCTTTCACATTGATCTTGTCAAAATAGTCATAGGGCCCGTAATGTTTGACGGTAGCAGCCGTATGGATGATCGTACCCACATCAGAGGGCAGGCCGTATATTACATCGCCTTGCTCGGGAAGGATCTCCATTTTGCCCAGAGATTCCAGGTCGCCGCAGACCGGGATGATGCGGCCGCCGATCAGGGAATCATAAATACCGCCGAAATACCAGTGGAGCTGTTTTACAAGCCGGTCCTTAGCAGCCTCAGCGCTTTCCCCGCGGATCAGGCAGTAGACCTTGCTGCCGGTCTTCTCAAGGAGAGAGCGAAGGACATGCGCGCCGAGGAAACCTGTCGCACCGGTGAGAAATACGTTTCCGAGGTCGCGCGGATGGATCTCAATAGCATCGCCGGATATGTTCCCGCGAAGCAGTGCTTCGTATTTCGTGAACTGCGCTTTGTCGGGCGCTTTCCCGCGGCCGGCAGTGTTCTCAATATGACCGGCCAGCTCCCTCACGCTGGGATAATCGAACACATCCTGCAGCTTGAATACGATTCCCTGCTCATGGGCATGTGCTGCGTAAGCGACCGCACCGAGGCTGTCCCCGCCGGCTTCAAAGAAATTGTCGAGAATGCCGATCTTCTCTACCTGCAGGATCTTAGCCGCGATCGCGCACAGTTTCTTCTCGGTTTCTGTTTGCGGGGCGACATATTCCGCCTCTGCCAGATGGGCGCCCTTAACATCAGGGAGCATTTTCCGGTCAATCTTGCCGCTGGGTGTCAGGGGCATTCTGTCAAGCCTGACAAAGAAATTAGGCACCATATACTGTGTAAGTTTGCGGGATAAATGCCTTCTGAGTTCCTTCTCATCTACAGGTTCCTCGGAAACATAGTATCCGACCAGATACTGCCTGCCGTCCGGCGCTTTTTTGGCCGCTGCTGCGGAGATGCCGACTCCGGGAAATTCCGACATGCCGGACTCGATCTCCCCAAGTTCGATCCGAAGTCCGCGGATCTTGACCTGGGTATCGATACGGCCGAGATGCTCGAGCGTCCCGTCCGCCCTCCATTTCGCCAGATCTCCCGTGTGGTACATTTTGGCGCCGTGTCCCTCGTAAAGGCCGTAAAAAGGGTTGTCCACGAACTTCTGCTCCGTGAGCCGGGGAAGGTTAAGATATCCTGCACCGACACCGTCGCCGCCGATGCACAGTTCGCCTGCGGCTCCAAGCGGAAGCAGTTCACCCTTGGGATCCAGAATATAGATCTGTGTATTTGCGATCGGCGTGCCGACATGTATATCATTCGCGCTTTCGACCTTCGCGATAGTCGAATACACTGTCGTCTCCGCAGGTCCATAGTCATTAAATATGTCGGCTTTGCTGATCTCCCGAATCTGGGTCACAACATGGTCCAGAAGGGGCTCCCCGCCCAGGATCACGGTTTGAAGAGCAGAGACGAACTGCTCTTTACCTCCGAGATCCATCAAAAGTTTAAGTCTGGACGGCGTAGTCGAGAGCAGGTCGGGCTTCTCCCTCCGGCATAGCTGTGTGAGCAATACAGGATTGGTGCATTCCTCCTTGTCAGCGAGGATGATCGTCATTCCGGAAGTGAGCGACACAAACAGATCCATGATAAAAATGTCAAATACCATGTTTGTGATGGACAGAGCTTTCTTCTCATTCCGGAACTCTTTGCTGATCGGATTGAACTTATTGCGAAGGCAGTAGTTTACTACGTTGCGGTGATAGATGCCCAATCCCTTCGGCTTGCCAGTCGATCCGGAAGTGTAGACCATGTAGCAGAGATCATCGCCCGCAGAGACGCAGTCCGGCTCTTTGACATCCGGATCCGGTACTGAACTGAGGAACACGGATCCGAGATCTTCGAATTGAGCCATATTCTGTCCGTACTTAGCTAAACTTTCCGCGTTGCAGCCGAATGTATAGATATGCCTGGGCTGCGCGTCCTCCAGAATGCTGTCAATGCGTTCCGCGGGATAGGAGGGATCAATGTAAAGGAAGGCACCGCCAGCTTTGAGTATTCCCAGCATCGCGGCAATGATGCGCCAGTCCCTTTCTGCTATGATCGCCACAATATTGTTTCTGCTGATACCTTTTTGGCGAAGATCGGATGCCACTGTAGCTGCGAGGCTGTTCAGATCCCTGTAGGTAAGCCTTGTATCCCTGAATACTAATGCGGTGTCATCAGGCGTTTCATTCACCTGGCGGAGCAGCACTTCAAGGATACTCTTTGTTCTGTCGAACGGCACACTTGTATCGTTGAAATCCTGCAGCAGAAGAGTCCTTTCTTCATCGGGCACTATTTTGACAGATTCAAGAGAACGTTCCGGGCTGTCAACGATCTGCTCTAGCAGATAAATAACGCGCTTCAGCATGAGTTCGGCTTCCAGTCTGTCAGGGAATAATTCCGTCTGGTAGTCCAATGTGATCGTGGCAGTCTGTGCACCATCCCTATTGTCGACATGGATCGTCAAAGGTACTTCGCTGTATCCGCTGAAGTACCACTTCGTGCGTGCGCAAGTCTTCGTGACGGCGTTCTGGTAACTGATCATGACGTCGTAAAGGCCGCTCCCGGTTCCGCCGCGCTCCTTTATAGCTTTGGAGATGTCGGCATAGGCATATTTCTGATGCCGGAAGATTTTCTTGTGCGCCTCTGTGATCCGGCTCAGAAGCTCCTTCACAGATTCGGATCTGTGCATTTCCAGCGTCAGCGGCAAAGTAGAGACAAACATACCTTCCGTTTTCTTTTCCGTTACGCTGCTCCTGCCCAGGACCAGCATTCCGGTGGTCGCGGACGAATTTTCGCGGTCGACATTCATCAGATAGATATGGATGGCAGCTTCGAGAAGGACAGAATAGCTCAGCCCGTTCTCTTCACAGAATAATGTCAGTTTTCTGTGGAGCTCTTCCGGAATGCGGGAGGTGATCCTCCCGGCCTGCGGGTCCCTGCCTGACCGGCTGCGCTGTTTGATTAGGGACGGCTGAGGCGGCGCGGCGTATTTGTCTTCCCAAAACGCCTTGTCCTTGTGGAAACGGGCGGATGTTCTGTATTTTGCCTCGGACCGGATGAAATCCCTGTAGTCGTGGGTGGACATCGACGCGGGGGCTTCGGAATCTGCATTTGCGGCAGTTTCCATGTCCCTGTAGATCCGGTCGATTTCTTTGACAAGAAGTGAGAAGGACCATGCGTCCGTAATGATATGGCTTAACAGCGCAAGGACACCTGTTCCCTGCCCGTCTATGTGGAAAATCGTGAACTTGTATAAAGGTGAATCGTAATCTGTAACCGGAGTGGCAGCAGCCTTCTGCGCGTACGCGTCCATGGCCTGCTCGTCAGGAAAACGCACTGCGTCGATCACAGGTATGTCAGATTCTTCAATGTACTGCTGTGCGGGCTGAGTCCGCGCTATTCTGATGCGCAGCGCGCTGTTCTCCAGAACAACTGTCCTCAAGGCCTGGCGCAGCCGCTGCTCGTCCAAAAATCGATCAAAAAACACCGCTCCGCACTGGTTCGCGATAGCGGTATT
>CAMKAA010000046.1 GCA_946410365.1 uncultured Lachnospiraceae bacterium
TAAATCAGGCGAGAGCTTCTACTATCAGGCGTCGCAGAAGCACCGGATCGAAAATTCGGGCAGCAGACCCGCCAAGTTTCTCTGGATTAGTACTCCTCCAGAGTTTTAATTAAAACAGCAGTCACTGTAAACAAAAAACAAAGCATATGGAGAGCAAGGGAATGGAGAACAACACAAACATTATTGAACTGCGCGGGATCACCAAGGTCTACGAAGACGGTTATACGGCAGTAGACAACTTCAATCTGGAAGTTAAGAGGGGAGAATTTGTCACGCTCCTTGGTCCTTCCGGCTGCGGCAAGACAACGACACTGCGCATGATCGCGGGCTTTTCACTGCCTACATCCGGAGAGATCCTTTTGAACGGCAAATCGATTCAGGATCTTCCTCCGTATAAAAGGCCTGTAAACACGGTCTTTCAGAGATATGCCCTGTTTCCCCATATGAACATTTACAATAATATCGCCTTCGGACTCAAGCAGAAGAAGACACCCAAGGATGTTATCGAGCGCAAGGTGCGCAGGGTCCTGGATCTGGTGGATCTGGAAGGATTTGAGGAGAGAAGCGTCAGCACGCTTTCCGGCGGACAGCAGCAGCGTATCGCAATCGCACGCGCGCTCGTAAACGAGCCTGAGATCCTGCTTCTTGACGAGCCTCTCGGAGCGCTGGACCTCAAGATGCGCAAAGAGATGCAGATCGAGCTTAAGGACATGCACGATAAGCTGGGCATCACCTTTATCTATGTCACTCATGACCAGGAAGAGGCGCTGACGATGTCGGACAAGATCGTCGTTATGAACGAAGGAAAGATCCAGCAGATCGGTACTCCCGAGGACATCTACAACGAGCCGAAGAACGCATTTGTCGCCGACTTCATCGGAGAGAGCAATATTTTCAACGGAATGATGACGGGAAAGCTCCGCGCGAGATTCTGCGGCGGCGAGTTTGAATGTGTAGATGATTATGAAGAGGGAACTCACATCACAGCGGTCGTAAGGCCGGAGGATGTGGAACTGACCAGACCTGAGCTCGGCGTGATACAGGGCGTTGTGGATTCCGTGATCTTTAAGGGGATGCACTATGAGATCACTGTTCTCTCCGGTAAGAACGAGATCGTGAGCCAGACCGTCCACTCCGCAAAGGTCGGAGACCATGTCGGCATCCGTGTGGAACCGGACAACATCCACATCATGCTCGCGGAGGATCACACTAACTTCTTCTTCGCCGATATCAATAAGGATTTCAAACTTGAGTACAATGAGCACCTTCTGGATACCAGCGTGACAAAGATCATCAAGGGCAGTTCCAGAAGAGAAGACGGAACGCTCCAGGATGCCAACGGAGAGGCCATCGATCCGGGCCGCGTGCGCATTCAGGTGGCGATCGGCCCCAGTGATATCCAGATGACGGACGACCAGGACGCGGGACTGGTCAAGGGTACTATCAGCAACCTCATCTACAAGGGCGACCACTACAGTTACGTCATCCACACGGAACTCGAGCAGGATTTCGTTGTCAACGACGAGTATCTGTGGAACCTCGGAGACAGCGTCAGTCTCCTGATGCCTATAGACAAGATGACATTCACGATCAAGAAGAAGTAAAAAGAGCCAGGGAGGAATAACATTGAGATTTTCAAGAAAGAATCTGGGAATTCCATATGCCGTCTTTCTGCTGCTTTTCGTGGTGGCGCCTCTGATCGTTATTGTGATCTACGCCTTTACGAACGGACAGGGACAGTTCACGCTGGAGAATCTGACGGGCTTTTTCACGGATCCCAACACTATGGGCACCTTGTTTTACAGCCTTGCGATCGCGTTTGTGACGACAGCTGTGTGCCTTCTGCTGGCTTACCCCATCGCGTATATCCTGGCGATGAGTGAGCTCAGGACGAAGTCTGTGATCGTCATGGTCTTTGTACTTCCCATGTGGATCAACTTTTCACTGCGTATTACCGCGCTCAAAGAGGTGCTGACGCTGATTGAAGGCAATCTTGCCAGGTATCCCTTCACGAACGCGGTGGTCGGTATCACATATGATTTTCTGCCTTTTATGATCCTTCCGATCTACACCACGCTTTCCAAACTGGACGGAGCACTGCGCGAAGCGGCTATGGATCTGGGTGCGGACAAGCTGCACACATTCCTGCAGGTGACACTGCCTCTGTCGGTTCCCGGCATTGTCAGCGGTGTGTCCATGGTCTTTCTGCCGGCAATGACAAACTATGTCGTACTGGATATGCTGTACAACAGCACCTACATCATGGGCAGCCTCATCGGAAGCTATTTCTCCGCCTACAACTGGCACGGAGGATCCATGATCGCGCTGATCCTTCTGGCGATCATCTGTCTCTTCACTCTGCTCACGACGGAGCCCGGAGAAGAAAATGAGAGAGGAGGCGCGCTGCTGTAATGGTCAAAATATTAAAACGAGTTTATCTTGCAGTCATGCTGCTGTTCATCTATCTCCCGATCCTGATCCTGGCGGTGTTCAGCTTTACAAGCGCCACACAGATCGGCGCGATCAGGGGATTCTCCCTGCAGAATTATGTGACGCTGTTCACGACGCCGGAACTGACGGATATGATCCGCGGAACACTGCTTCTTGCACTGGGATCCGCAGCGATCGCGACTGTTCTGGGAACACTGGGTGCGATCGGCGCATTTTACTCCGGGAAAAGGGCATCCACACTGATCAGTTCCCTGAACCAGGTTCCCGTAGTCAACGCGGACGTCGTGACCGGTTTCTCCATCTGTATCCTGCTGGTAGTAGTCTTTCACATCAGTAAGGACACTTTTATCCCTCTGGTGGCCGGTCATGTGACACTGTGTGCTCCTTTTGTGTTCTTATCCGTCATGCCCAAGATCAAGCAGATGGATTCGAGTATCTACGAGGCCGCTCTGGATCTTGGCGCGACGCCGCTCACCGCTTTGTTTGAGATCGTGATCCCGCAGATCGTGCCCGGTATTGTCTCCGGGTTCGCGCTGGCGATCACACTGTCACTGGATGACTATTTTATCTCCACTTATACAAAGCCTGCGATGTTCGACACGATCAGTACCTATGTTGTCAACGCGACCAAGGGATCCCAGACTACGATCAAGACGGCCCTGTGGGCTCTGTCAACCGTGATCTTTGCCGTTGTGGTGCTGATCGTCATAGGAATGAACGTCAGGGCTATGCAGCAGGAAGGAGGAAGCCATGCGAAAGAATAACGGAAACGGCAGGCTTTTCTCCGGAAGAGTATCCAGATCTCTATCCGCCGCAGCGGCAGCAGCTGTTGCTGTGGCAACGATCGCCGGAGTATTTCTGGCTGCTCCCGCGGATGTGCTTGCGGCAGGCAGGGACGACGCTGATGTTGTCCTCAGAGTCTGCAACTGGGAAGAATACATTGATCTCGGAGACTGGGACGAGGAGGAGACGATCGAACTGGAGTCCGGCGATATCATCGGTGAAAACTCCATGGTGGAGGACTTCGAGGAGTGGTACGAAGAGAATTACGGCGTGAAGGTAAAAGTCGAGTATTCCACTTTCGGAACCAATGAGGACCTCTACAACATGCTTACCCTGGGCGACGAGTTTGACCTTGTATGCCCCTCGGAATACATGATCATGAAGCTGATGAGAGAAGGGCAGACAGTGCCGCTCTCGGAGGAATTTTTTGACCCTGAAGTGGAGAACAACTACTATATCAAAGGTGTTTCACCCTATATCAGAAAGATCTTTAATGAACATGAGATCGGCGGAGAGCCCTGGAGCCGTTACGCTGCAGGTTATATGTGGGGAGTGACGGGAATCGTATATAATCCGGCTGTCGTAGACAGAGAAGAAGCCTCGACCTGGAAGATCCTGAGCAATCCCAAGTACAGCCGTCAGGTCACCATCAAGGACAATGTCAGGGATTCCTATTTTGCCGCAGTCGGAGCGATCAAAGCTGACCTTCTGACGTCACCGGAATTTACTTCCGATCCGGATTACGCGAAGAAACTCGAGGAGGAGATGAACGACACTTCACCGGAGATGATCGCGCAGGTTCAGGACTATCTGCAGCTGTGCAAGGACAATGTTTATTCCTTTGAGACGGATTCGGGCAAAGCGGATATGATCACCGGCAAGGTTGTTGCCAACTATCAGTGGTCCGGAGACGGCGTCTATTCACTGGATCAGGCGGCGGAGGACGATTTCGATCTCGCTTTTGCGGTCCCCGTGGAGAGCACAAATATCTATTTTGACGGATGGGTGATGCTCAAAAACGGGATCAGGGACAGTGAAGCAAAACAGCACGCGGCGGAGGCTTTCATTAACTTCTGTTCAAGACCGGACAACGTCGTCCGCAACATGTATTACATCGGCTATACTTCGGTCATTTCGGGAGGCGACGATCCCACGGTCTTTGAGTATGCGGATTACAACTACAGTGCGGAGGAAGACGCGGAGGAGACGCAGGAGTATGACCTCGGATACTTTTTTGACGAGGATGGAGCCAAAGGAGAATATGTGATCGAGGCGCCTGTGGAGATGCTTGAGAGACAGCTCTACGCAGCTTATCCCCCGGATGATGTTATGCGCAGATCTTCGATCATGACTTGCTTTGATGAGCAGCAGACCGCAGCGATCAACCAGATGTGGATCAACGTGCGGTGCTATAATCTTAAGAATGTGCCCATTTGGGGATGGTTCCTGACGGCTGTGGCGGCTGCAGGCCTCATATACCTGATCGTGATACGTGTCAAAGCGGCGAGAAAGAAGAAATAAAAGATCTCAGAAAACCTGAGCATATAAACGGGTCAAAACAGACAGACCGGCAGCAGGAAATCCGCACCGTTCTGTCTGTTTTTATAGGGATCTGATCAGGATTTTGACATCCCCCCGCGCTATTGACTTTCTAAAGGAAGTGTTTTAACTTTAGGTATCAGAGTCTTACCGGCAGGGAAAAACGCAAAGATTCCCGGCGGTTTCCATAAGGAGGAAATAATGCCGCAGATCGTAGAAGTAAAGCATCTGAGCAAGACCTTCACAACTAAAGAAGGACAGGTGGATGCGCTCAGAGACATCAATCTGTCTATTGAAAAAGGTGATATATACGGAATAATCGGTATGTCCGGCGCGGGAAAGAGTACGCTCGTCCGATGCCTGAATTTCCTGGAGGTTCCCACGAGCGGACAGGTCATTGTCGAGGGACAGGACCTGGGCGGGCTCTCGGACAGAGAACTGAGGGCTCTGCGCAGCAGTATCGGGATGATCTTCCAGAGTTTCAACCTGCTGATGCAGAAATCAGTGATTGACAATGTATGCTTCCCTCTGCAGATCCAGGGGATCAGAAAGAAGGAAGCAGTCGTTAAAGCGAGAGAACTGCTTAAGACAGTCGGCCTCGAAGATAAAGAGAAGGCTTATCCCGCACAGCTCTCTGGCGGACAGAGGCAGAGAGTGGCGATCGCCAGAGCCCTGGCATGCGACCCCAAGATCCTTCTGTGTGACGAGGCGACCAGTGCGCTGGATCCTCAGACAACAGCTTCCATACTAGCTTTGCTCAAAAAGATCAACGCGGAGACAGGGATCACGATCATTATTATCACGCATCAGATGTCCGTAGTCCGGGAGATCTGCAACAACGTGGCGATCATTGAGAAGGGAAGCCTTGTAGAGAACGGCCTTGTGGAGGAGATCTTCACACACCCCAAGTCCAGGGCGGCGAAGCAGCTCATCATCGAGGGAAAGGATCCCGACGAGTGGGAATCGGAGGAGAACGCAGCCGGAACGGTTCCGCTTCTTCACGAAGACCGCAGGATCCGCATAGTATTCGGGACGCAGTCATCCTTTGAGCCCGTTATTGCCAATATGGTGCTGACCATGGGAACGCCTGTCAACATTCTGAGAGCGGACACGAAGGATGTTCACGGTGTGGCGAGGGGCGAGATGATCCTCGGACTTCCCGCCGACAAAGAGATTCAGGAGCGCATGATCAGCTATCTGATCGAGCGCGGTCTTGACGTGGAGGAGGTGACCGGATATGCTCAGTCCTGAGACATGGGCGATGATCGGCAAAGAGACGATCAATACGCTGTATATGGCCGGTTTTTCGACACTGTTCGGATATGTGCTGGGACTTCCCTGGGGCATTGTCCTGGCAGTGACGGACACGGAGGGCATAAGGCCCAACAAAGTGATCTACCGTGTGCTTGACATCATAACGAATATCATGAGAAGTATTCCTTTCCTGATCCTCCTGATCCTGATCATACCTCTGACCAGGCTGATCGTTGGAAAGAGCTACGGTTCCACTGCGACCATCGTGCCGCTGGTAGTATCAGCTGCGCCCTTTATCGCGAGAATGGTTGAGTCCTCTCTCAAGGAAGTGGATCACGGTGTGATCGAGGCGGCTCAGGCTATGGGCGCCGACACGATGACGATCATCACCAAAGTTCTTTTAGTGGAAGCAAGGATTTCCCTGATCATCGGTGTAACGATTTCCTTTGCTACGATCCTTGGCTATTCGGCCATGGCGGGTACCGTCGGCGGAGGCGGACTCGGAGATGTTGCCATTCAGTATGGATACTACCGCTATCAGTTTGATATAATGATCGTGACGGTCATTCTGCTGGTGGCGATCGTTCAGGTTTTCCAATTTGCGGGCATGAGACTCGCATCCCGACTGGACAGAAGGAAGGCTTGAGGGCTATTATAGTAGTAACTATACCGTCAGAGCATATATTGTGCTCGGGAGAGGAGAACAAGATGAAAAAGAGATTTGTATCAGTTATCACAGCAGCAATTCTATCAGCAGCGATCCTTGCGGGATGCGGCGGATCAGGCGCTTCCACATCCGCGTCCGGCGATCAGGCAGCGCCTGCCGCGGGAAGCGAAGAGAGCAAGACGATCACCGTCGCAGCAAGCCCTACACCGCATTCGGAGATCCTTGAGGCTGCAAAGCCCCTCCTTGCTGAGAAAGGATATGAGCTGGATATAAAGGTATTTGA
>CAMKAA010000047.1 GCA_946410365.1 uncultured Lachnospiraceae bacterium
GACCACGAGTGCTGCGGCGGTCATCATGATGACGAGGACCACGAGTGCTGCGGAGGCCACGGCGAAGGCGGCGGATGCTGCGGCAGACACGCGCAGCAGCTCACACTGGAAGGAAAGAATGCGGGAAAGAGTGTCAGGGTTCATTACAGAGGCACCTTTGATGACGGCACGCAGTTTGACTCTTCCTATGACCGCGGCGAGACTCTGGATTTTGTCTGCGGCACAGGCATGATGATCAGGGGCTTTGACAAAGCGGTGGCGGACATGGAAGTCGGCCAGGCAGTGGATGTGCATCTGATGCCCGAGGAAGCTTACGGTCCCAAGGATCCCGAAGCGATCATTACGATCGAGATCGCGCAGCTTCCCGGCTCCGAGAACCTCAATGTCGGCGAGAGAGTTTATCTCAGGAATATGATGGGCCAGCCATTCCCTGTGACAGTTACGGCCAAGGATGACACCACGATCACTTTGGACGCCAATCACGAGATGGCGGGCAGGGAACTGAATTTCCACATCGAACTTATTGAAGTACAGGAATGACACACTGAGGTCCGCAGGTGATGAAGAACATAGTAAAGATCATTGGTTTTGCCGCCGGTGTGATCCTCCTCATCTGGGGACTGTCAGGGATCTTTAACGGCGCAAAATGGGTGGGAAAGGGCTATATAGCGGACCGCGACGCGCGGATCGCCGGGATGGACGCGGAGGTGCCCGGACAGATCGACGTGCTCAATGTCGGCGACAGTTTGTGCAACGTCGGCATGACGCCCATGGAACTGTACCGGGACTATGGCTATACGGCGTTTAATATGGGGCGTGACCTGCAAAAGCCCATTGAATCACTGTTTTACATCAGGCAGGCCGTGAAAAAGCAGCCAATCAGGGTCATACTCTGGGAAGCGCACAATCTGTTCAAGGACGAGAGCATTTTCTCTTCCGGAAGTATGCTCTTTTCCGAGTATTTCAAGTACAGGTTTCAGTTCATCAAGTACCACTATATTTGGAAGAACTGGCTGGAAGGACCCGGGATCCGCAAGTATTTCAAGGGATATCTGGTCAACGAAGAGAGCGTGCCTTATACAGGCGGCCCGCATTACTGGTATTCGGACAAGGAAATCTATCCGATCCACAATAAGCAGAAGCTTCAGTTTAAACTGGCGCTTGAGTACTGCCGGAAGAATAATATCAAGCTTGTGCTGTACAGCGGCGTCTCTGCGAAAAGTTATGACATACGTCTGCACAACGCGATCGTACAGTTCGCGCAGGAGTGCGGCGTGGATTATCTGGACGCCAACTATGACGTGGACAAGGTTTATATCGACTGGTCACGGGATACGTTTGACGGCGGAGATCATCTGAACCTGTTTGGATGTCAGAAGATGACGCGCTATTTGGGAAATTATCTGGCTGACGAGTGCGGCCTTACTGATCACAGGGGCGATCCGGCTTACAGGAACTGGGACGACCTGCTTCCTGCCTATGAACAGGAACTGAAAGAAATGGAAGGGACCAGTTATCCCCGGATCGAAGAGGAAATGAAAAAGAACAAATGACAGGCGGAACCGGCCCCTGAGGGGACCGGTTCCGAAGAGAAGGACGCAACAGACGATAGATGGAAAATATTAACATGAAGAATTTGCTTAAGATATCGGGCTTCGGGGCGATTCTGATCATCCTGCTCAGTATACTGTCTGTGGTATTTGACGGTGGAAACCTGGCTGACAGGGGAAGCGTTATTTATTATGACAGAAGGATTGCCGAGTTATCTAATGAGCAGGAGGGACAGATCGACGTGCTGTTTCTGGGAGACAGTCTCTGCGGTGTCGGATTCTGCTCACCGACCCTTTATCGGGATTACGGGATCACGTCCTATAATGCCGGCAAGGAAATGCAGAAACCTGTTGAGACATATTACTGGATCAGGGAAGCGATAAAGAAGCAGCCTGTTAAAGTTGTGATGCTGGAACCCCACGGGCTGCTCAGAGAGCTCGATGGATTGGATCCCTGGGGCTATGGGCTTGCAGAGGCGCTCAGATACCGGTTCCCTTTTCTCAGATATCATTCTTTCTGGAAGTTCTGCACTGACGGAAGGAGTATCCGCAAGTATTTCAAAGGCTTTATAGTGGATGAAACGGTGAATGGATATGACGGGCCGGTCCCGTATTATGATCCCGAAGATCCGGATACTTATCCGATGCCCTGGGAGAGCGGGTATATGCTGACGAAGATCCAGAAACTGTGTGAGCGAAACGGCATCAAACTGGTGCTTGTAGGCGCTGTGTCGCCTGTGTGTTATAACACCCAGGTGAACAGGCGCTTTGAGAAAGAGGCGCAGGAGCGCGGTCTGGAATTTCTGGATCTTAACTGTAAGCTGGACAAAATAGGGATTGACTGGGGAAATGATTATTCCGATAAGGGAGATCATGTAAACGAGTACGGAGCCGAAAAGGTCGCAAGGTATCTCGGCGGATATCTTTCTAAAGAGTATGGCCTTGAGGATCACAGAGGCGACCCGGGCTACGAATCCTGGGATGATATGCTTGCGAAATACGGGCAGGAAGTTATAGATCTGGAAGGCACGAACTATTTTCACCTTGAAGACGAGGCCGGTATTCAGCGGCAGATCAGGGTGCTGACAGAAATGGACAGTAATAAGTAATGAAAAACATTTTGAAGATCGCAGGCTTTACAGCGTTGCTAATTCTTACGATCGGTCTTCTAGGATTTCCATTCAGAGGCGGATACTGGTACCTTCGGGGATATCTGGCGGACCGCGATTGCAGGATCGCCGGAATTCAGGAAGAGCCGAAAGGGCAGGTTGACGTTCTCAACGTGGGAGACAGCCTGGCAGATATCGCGATCACGCCGGTGGAAATGTACAGAGACTACGGGATCACCTCCTATGTGATGGGAAGGGACCTGCAGAAATGTACTGAGACCTACTACGCGATCAAACAGGCCAGACAGCATCAGCCTGTAAAGGTCGTGCTGTGGGAAGTGCATAATCTGTGCAAGCATCAGGAGGATTTTGAACCTTATATGGTCGGAATCTCGGAATATGCCAAGTACAGGTCCCAGTTCATCAAGTATCATTACGTCTGGAAAAGATTGATAGAGGGGAAAGGAATCCGCAAGTACTTCAAGGGATACGTCGTAAATGAAAAAGTCACGCCCGACGACAGAGAGATGCCTTACCTGAACTACAGCGTGACGGAGGCCTTCGAGATTCCCGAAGACCAGCTGTATGTATTTGACAAGATCTACGATTACTGTCAGAAAGAGGGGATCAAACTGGTCCTTTACGCTGTACCCTCTCCGCACTGTTACAACATGAAGATGCACAATGGATACGCCAAGCTCGCGCAGGAGTACGGACTGGACTTTCTTGACGGGAACATCGACGCGGAGAAGATCGGGATTGACCTCAGGACGGACTATTTTGACGATGACGCAGACCACCTCAACCTCTCCGGAACCAGAAAAATGACCGCTTATCTTGCCGATTATCTTGTGCGAGAGTGCGATCTGGAAGACCACAGGGGAGATGCAGATTATCAGTCATGGACAGATATACTTGCGGACTATGAACAGGAAGTAAAAGATATGGAGGGTACCTGCTACCCGGATATCGAGAAAAAGATCGAGGAGCAGAAAAGGCCCGCTGACTACGACAGAAAGAAATACGGGCCTAAGGGATAAAAGCACAGACATAGTAGGGAGTGAGCTATGCAATACAGGTGCGATAAACACGGCAACTTGCTGTCAATCCTGGGTTACGGCTGCATGCGTTTTACAAAAAAGGGAAACAGTATAGACATCGATAAGGCGGAGCAGGAAATCCTGGCCGCTTTCAGGGCCGGCGTAAATTACTACGACACGGCCTATATTTATCCCGGCAGCGAGGAGGCGCTGGGAGAGATTTTTGAACGGAATCATATAAGGGACAAGATCAACATCGCGACGAAGCTTCCGCAGTACATGATCCGCAGCCGCGAGGGACTGGACAAGTACTTCGGGGAGGAGCTGACGCGCCTGAGGACTACATATATTGACTACTATCTGATGCACCATCTGACGGACGTCGCCATGTGGGAGAAACTCAAGCAGGTAGGGATCCTTTCATGGATCGCTGACAAAAAAGCGAGCGGCGCCATCAGAAATATCGGTTTTTCCTATCACGGCAATACCGAGAATTTTCTGAAGATTTTGAATGACTACGACTGGGATTTCTGCCAGATCCAGTACAACTATCTCGATGAAGTGGCGCAGGCCGGGGTGAAAGGACTTAGGGCAGCCGCTGCCAAGGGAATTCCTGTGGTCATCATGGAACCTCTGCGCGGCGGGAAGCTTGTGAACATGCTGCCCGCAGGCGCTATGGAGGCGATGAAGAAGAGCGGCCATGACTGGACACCTGCTGAGTGGGGACTTCGCTGGCTCTACAACCAGAAGGAAGTGACCGTGGTACTGTCGGGAATGAATTCACTGGAAATGGTGGAGGAGAACTGCAGGACAGCGTCGGAGGCAGCTGCCGGGCATTTGACGGAAGCAGACTTTGAGACCCTTGAAGTAGTCAAAAGCTCTATTCGGGAGAAGGAAAAGGTCGGCTGCACAGGCTGCAGGTACTGCATGCCGTGTCCTAAAGGGGTGGATATTCCCGGTATTTTCCGCTGTTATAACGCGATGTATACAGAAGGGAAGAGTGCGGGACGGTTTCAGTTTGCCCAGACCGTGAGTCTGTCCAAAGAGCCTCCTTTTGCGACACAGTGTGTGGGCTGCGGTAAATGCGAGCAGCACTGTCCGCAGGGAATCCCGATCCGGGAGAAACTCAAAGAGGCGGACAGAGAACTTCGCCCGCTGCCATACCGGATCGGCATTGGTCTTGCCAGAAAGATCATGTTCCGGAAAGTTAAATAAGTGTCATATAACGGCCTCCGGGGCAGGTTATCCACAATTTGTGGATAAACCGCCCCGGAGGCTGTAATTGTTTAGCAACTTTTAAGAAATTATATGTTTCGCGATGAATTATTTTCATTTATAATTTCGTAGTATAAGAAATAAAAATGCAAGAAATCATTATGATTCAGGTCGAAACTCCATTCTTGAAAGAGGTAGATCAATGAGACTCAGGAAAAGTGTTACATTTGTTACAACAGCGATGCTGTGTGCATCAATGATCGTCGGTTCCGGAAGCATCGGGGCAGCGGCGGCGGAGAGTACCACGGCGGATTACGCAGTATCGATTGCCCTTAGTGACGCAGGGCTTTCTGAGGACGAAGTGACCATTGAAGATGTGGAGAAGGGAACAGAGCAAGGCGCTTCTGTCTATGAGATTGAGTTCTGGACAGACGAAAAGGACTACGAATATGATATTGCGGTCGCCGACGGCGAGATCGTGAAAGTCAGCTGGGAGTACTTTGAGCCTTACGCAGACGGCAAACAGATCAATCAGGCTCAGGCTAAGAATATAGCGGTCTCTGATGCGGGCGTAAATGAGAAGAAGACTACTTTCAGAAAGAACAGGAACGGCACGGAGAAAGGCGTTCCTGTCTACGAGTTCGAGTTTGAGGACGATTCGGCGGAATACAAATATGATATTGCCAAGCAGGGCGGAGAGATCCTGAGTTACTCCAGGACGATCAAGACACCTGCCTGCACGAGAGCGGCAGCTGAGAAGGCAGCCGGCGCGGAGTCCAAACAGTGACGGATATTAAATAACAGACTATTGCAGACCCCCTCTTTTGCATTTGATATGCGGAAGAGGGGGCGCTTTTTTGGCGGAACGAAGAAGCTGTTTTATCTATAAAAATATTCATAAATATTATAAAATTATCAGTAGAGCAACACATATGAAAACTGCTGAACAGGTATGGGAAAATGAAAGGAATGGGGCAGATGAAGAAGGAAAAAATACTGTGTTTGGGTCTTTCACTGATCATGGTTCTGTCTGCGGCAGCCTGCGGAGGAGCTACAGGAGCGAGCAGCGCTGCCAATGCTGATGTTCCGGCTGCAGAAGAAGCTGCAGGGGAAGCCGCAGCACCGGCCGAGAGCGGGGAGCCTGACGCCCAAGCCGCCGGCGGAGCGGAACAGGCAGATGTTTCTACCGCTGAAAGTGCCGGAGAAGAGATCCCGGAGAGCGACATTTCCGTTAAGTGGGATGACAGCCGCATTTTCCGGGGAACGTCTCTGGGGAATTATAAGACCGTTACGACTTACGAGGTGAAGGGGTATGAAGACGTGCCTTTTATCAAAGCCTCTGATTATCTGGATGTCATCTTTGAAGGAAAGGAAAAAACCAGTATACAGGATGGCGTTATGACGATCACCGTAAACGAGACCACGGGAACGATCGACGCCGCGGCAGATACGATCACTATGGAGAATCCCGGAAGATTCAGAGCACTTGGTGTCGTCAGCGGCGGTATCATGGACAGCCCGGAGTATAATACGATCACACCGTCCGTGAAAAACCAGTCTACGGAGACAGCGGGGTCTTCTTTGACCATATCACTCAAAGATTATCATATGCCGGTCATAGCTTATGACGGGGATATCCTGATGCCTTTTCTGGCACTGCAGAATACCTTTGGAAATGTTGCCATGAAAAATGAGCTGACATACAACGGCAAGGATTATTTCAATGTCATCGAGGCTAACAACTTTCAGTTGGACAAACCCGATGAGGCAAAGAACAGTGTTTATATTAAGACGCTCTTCTCAGGTCCTTTCAGTACCATGAGCAAGGCTGCACAGGACTATGCGGATTATAACTATTATTCGGTCTGTCTTTTGCTGGATATAGCTTTTGGCCACAAGGAAGAAAAGAACGTCACGACATTTGATGAGTATTTTACCAGGATCA
>CAMKAA010000048.1 GCA_946410365.1 uncultured Lachnospiraceae bacterium
CACGCTATCCCTATTATTTACAGTGATGATCAGATCAAATTTACAGTAGTCCTCAAAAAATCATGAAAATCTCCTTGTTTAAAGATTCTTGCTCATGCCTAATAGCTGGAAAGAACCTGTGTCCCGGAGTGTGTACCTTGTCAGTAATGATTTGCATCGGAAGATAGCGATTAAAACCCCGGAGTATATACCCTGTCATGAACGACTTTTCAACGGCGGGGAAGCACCGCAGAAAAAAGAGATGGCACCGCAGTGTCATCTCTTTTTAATAACAATTCAATCTTCCCCGCCGTTGAAACCGGAGTGAAGGACAGGGTATATACGCAGGAGTACTCAACCTCCGGAGAGAATGACAGGGTATATACGCAGGGATACTTCAACTCCGGAGTGAAGGACAGGGTATATACGCAGGGGTAAAGCTTTTTACTGCTTATTCTTTTCTACTTCCTGCATCTTCATCGCGCGGACCTTTTCGGGAAGACCGAAGAGGTTGATGAATCCCTCTGCGTCGTGGTGGTCGTAGAGGTCGCCTGTAGTGAAGGAGGCGAGGCTCATATTGTAGAGGCTGTAGGGAGAAGTCGTGCCGGCCTTGATGATGTTGCCTTTGTAAAGACCGAACTTGACTTCGCCGGTCACATACTTCTGTGTGGACTCGATGAAGGCCTGTTCTGCCTCGCGAAGAGGAGAGAACCACTTGCCCTCGTAGACGAGGCTTGCGAACTTGTGGCCGATCTCATCCTTGACTTCGTAGGTCTTGCGGTCGAGGACGAGCTCCTCGAGCTGCTGGTGTGCTTCCATGAGGATGGTTCCGCCGGGAGTCTCATAGACGCCGCGGGACTTCATGCCGACTACGCGGTTCTCTACGATATCGATGATGCCGATTCCGTTCTCGCCGCCGAGCTTGTTAAGAGTACGGATGATATCGGCGACCTTCATCTCTTTGCCGTTGACGGTCTTGGGAACGCCTGCCTCAAAGGTCATGGTTACATAAGTGATCTCGTCGGGAGCTGCCATGGGAGTCTTGCTAAGGACCAGAAGATGATCGTAGTTGGGCATCAGGGAAGGATCCTCAAGCTCGAGACCTTCGTGGCTGATGTGCCACAGGTTGCGGTCACGGCTGTAGCTGCTGTCCGCTGAGAAGGGGAGGTCGATGCCATGCTTCTGGCAGTATTCGATCTCAGATTCACGGGAGTCCATGTTCCATTTGCTGCTGCGCCATGCGGCAATGATCTTGAGATCGGGGGCAAGAGCCTTGATGCCGAGCTCGAAGCGGATCTGGTCGTTGCCCTTGCCGGTCGCACCGTGGCAGATCGTTGTGGCGCCTTCCTTGCGGGCGATCTCGACGAGTTTCTTGGCGATCAGCGGACGTGCCATGGATGTTCCGAGAAGATATTTGTTCTCGTAGACGGCGTGTGCCTGAACGCAAGGTACAATATATTCCTCGGCGAACTCATCATTGACATCCAGAATATAGAGCTTGGAAGCGCCGCAATATTTTGCACGCTCTTCGAGGTGATCGAGCTCTTCCTCCTGGCCGCAGTCGATGCAGACACAGATGACATCAAAGTCGTAGTTTTCCTTGAGCCATGGAATGATGGTTGTGGTATCAAGACCGCCGCTGTAGGCGAGGATTACTTTTTCTTTCTGTTCGGACATTGTGAGTTCCTCCATTTCTATATATACATTGTATTTTTTTCGTAAGCAGGTCTTACATTTGTGTACTATACAACAGCATATTCGGAAATGCAATAGGGATTATGAATATAATTTAATAATATTCGAAAAATATGCATTGAAAACTGCATAATATGCGTTTATAATGCATAAAAGATGTATATTATGTATATTCCCTGATTAAATTGATCAAAAATAGTTCTTTATTATATAAAAAATTGTGATATTATCAGACTGCATGACTTTAAAAGGATGAAAAAAGTAAAGGAATAATATGGAAAATATTGAGATACGTCCCATGGTGAACGGCGATTACGACAAAGTCCGGAATCTGTGGCTTAGTATAAGAGGCTTCGGGATCCGCAGTATAGACGATTCCAGAGAAGATATAGAGAGGTTTCTTGAGAGAAATCCCACTACCAGCGTAGTGGCCTGTGACGGAGACAGGATCGTCGGCTCAATACTTTGCGGGCACGACGGCAGACAGGCAAGCTTCTACCACGTATGTGTGAAGAAGTCCTACAGGAGGCAGGGCATCGCCACACAGATGGTCATCTACTGCATGAACGAACTTAAGAAAATGAAGATCAATAAGATCGCACTGATCGCGTTTACGAAGAATGACGCCGGAAACGCTTTTTGGAAGCAGATCGGATGGACTTGCCGTCCTGACTGCAATTATTATGAATTCATTCTGAATGAAGCGAATATCACGCGGTTTATAGAGAGTGAAACGGAGGAGTAAGATGAAGAAGATCGAGGGAGGCGTTACAGCAGCGCAGGGGTTTGAGGCAGCATCGGCAGCCGCAGGTATTAAATATAAAGGAAGAACCGACATGGCGCTTGTTTTCAGTAAGGAGCCCTGTGTATGTGCCGGTACTTTTACAACAAACGTAGTCAAAGCCGCCCCGGTCATCTGGGACAGGGACATGGTATACAGCGGTAAGCCTGCTCACGCGGTGATCGTTAATTCCGGTATAGCAAATGCATGCACAGGCAGTGAAGGAATGGAATACTGCAAGCAGACCGCAGAGGAAGCTGCCGCATGTCTTGATATCGATGCGGATTCCGTTCTAGTGGGATCTACAGGCGTTATCGGGTTCCAGCTTCCGATCGACCGCATAAAAGCCGGCGTAAGAATGCTCGCTGAGAAGAAAAGATCCGGGATCGAGGCCGGAACAGAGGCTGCAAAGGCTATCATGACCACGGATACCGTCCATAAAGAGACCGCATATGAGTTTGAAACAGGCGGAAAGAAAGCGGTGATCGGCGGCATGGCCAAGGGGTCCGGAATGATCCACCCCAATATGTGCACGATGCTCGGTTATGTGACTACAGATGCCGCTATTGAGAAGAACCTGCTGCAGAAAGCACTCAGTGAGATCGTTCAGGAGACTTTCAATATGATCTCCGTGGACGGGGACACTTCCACTAATGACACGCTGCTCGTCCTCGCGAACGGGCTTGCCGGCAATTCGCTTATCTCTGATGAGAACAGCGCAGACTATGCCGCATTCTATGAGGCACTAAGGACAGTCTGCCGGGAACTTGCCATGAGGATGGCAGGAGACGGAGAGGGATGCACCAGACTCATCGAAACAAGAGTCATTCATGCGGACAGCCTTGATAACGCCAGGACCCTCGCGAAGAGCGTCATAACTTCCAGTCTCACCAAAGCAGCCGTATTCGGCAGAGATGCGAACTGGGGAAGAATCCTGTGCGCGCTCGGCTATTCCGGAGCACAATTCGACCCGGAGAACTGCGATCTGTATTTTGGCGAGGGAGATGACCGGATCCTTATATTCACAAATGGAAGTGCCGCTGATTACAGCGAAGAGGAGGCTACTGCGCTCCTCTCCGGCGAGAAGGTGATCATCACAGCGGATATGCATATGGGAGAAGCGGAAGCGACCGCATGGGGATGCGACCTCACCTATGACTATGTCAAGATCAACGCGGACTACAGAAGCTGAACTGTAAGTCTGTCAAAATATATAAAGATCAGGGATACTGCCGGAACAAAGAACTTAGCCGCAGCGTATCCGGAATGGAGATTAATAATGGAAACTTATCTGAACCGGGAACAGACCGAGGCGCAGCGTAAAGCGTCAGTGCTGATCGAGGCTCTGCCTTATATTCAGAAATTCAACAGAAAGATCGTTGTTATCAAGTACGGCGGGAGCGCAATGAACAACGAGGAGCTTCAGAGGAATGTCATCAAGGATGTAACGCTCCTCAAACTCGTCGGATTTAAGCCGATCATCGTCCACGGAGGCGGCAAAGCGATCAGCAGGTGGGTGAAAAAGAGCGGAAAAGAAGCGCAGTTCATAAACGGCCTTCGCGTGACTGACGAGGAGACAATGGAGATCGCCGAGATGGTGCTCGGAAGAGTCAACAAGGACCTCGTCCGCATGGTGGAAGAACTGGGCGTAAAGTCAGTGGGCATCAGCGGCAAGGACGGCAAACTCCTCACTGTAAATAAGAAGTATTCCGACGGGCAGGACATCGGTTATGTCGGAGAGGTCTGCAAAGTAAGGCCCAAGATCCTCTATGATCTTCTGGACAACGATTATCTTCCGATCGTAGCGCCGATAGGGATGGACGAGAATTTTGACACTTACAATATAAATGCAGACGAGGCAGCAAGTGCCATCGCAAGATCCGTAAAGGCTGACAGGTTAGTTTACCTTACGGATATCGCAGGTCTTTACAGGGATATCAATGATCCTTCTTCCTTTATAAACAGGATCACCATCGCGGAAGCGGAGCAGCTGATCGCAGACGGCATCATCGGAGGCGGAATGCTTCCCAAACTCACAAACTGCACCCAGGCGGTCCGAGGCGGCGTGCACAGGGTCCATATCCTGGACGGCAGGATCCCCCACAGTATGCTGCTGGAGTTCTTCACAGACAAGGGAGTCGGAACGATGTTCCATCTCTCTTCCGATACGGATATGAACTGAACGGACAAAAAAGGAGCGAAAAATGAGCCAGAACGCAATGACAATGAAAATGATGATCGAGCAGGCGGAAAATGACCTGCTGCACACATATAACCGCTACCAGGTGGTCCTCGATCACGGTGAAGGTGTGTATCTCTACGATGTGGAGGGAAAGAAATATTTGGACTTTATGTCCGGCATCGGCGTTTTCGCACTCGGCTACAGCAACGAGTATTATGATAACGCCCTGAAGGCACAGATCGATAAGATCCTGCATACTTCCAACTATTTTTACAATGTTCCTGCCATCACGGCGGCTCACAGGATCAAAGAAGTCAGCGGGATGGACAGAGTATTTTTTGCCAACTCCGGAGCCGAGGCCGTTGAGGGAGCTCTGAAAGCAGCTGTCAAATACGCCTACAACAAGGACGGCGCATCGGATCATCAGGTTGTGGCTCTCGAACACTCTTTCCACGGCCGCACTTACGGCGCTCTTTCAGTCACCGGCAACAGCCACTACAGGGAAGCTTTCGGCGCTATGCCCTGTGAAGCCAGATTCGCCAGAATGAATGACATGGACAGCATCCTTGAGGCTGTGACAGACAAGACCTGTGCCATTATCATGGAAGTGGTCCAGGGCGAGGGCGGCATTGTTCCCGCGAAGGAAGAGTTTCTAAGAGCAGTAAGAGAACTCTGCGATGAGAAGGATATTCTGCTGATCTTTGATGAGGTGCAATGCGGCATGGGGCGTACAGGTTATATGTACGCATGGCAGAAATTCGGCATTAAGCCCGATATCATGACTTCCGCCAAGGCACTGGGCTGCGGCGTACCGGTGGGCGCATTCATGATGACACAGAAAGTGGCTGACAATTCCCTGACAGCCGGAGACCACGGGACTACATACGGTGGAAATCCGTTGGCATGCGCGGCAGTAAATGCAGTCCTTGATCAGTATGAGGATCTTGGGATCACGGATCATGTTAAAAAGACGGCTCCCTATCTCGAGAAGAAACTTGATGAACTGGTAGCAAAATATGATTTCTGCCTGGAGAGACGGGGACGCGGTTTCATGCAGGGACTTGTCTGCAGAGGTCCTGTTAAAGGGGTGATCGCCGACGCTATGGATAACGGACTGATCCTCATAAATGCGGGCGCGGATATCATCCGGATCCTGCCCCCGCTCGTCATCACAGAGCATGAGATCGACGAGATGATCTCTATTTTGGAACCTGCGCTGGCGAAAGCTGAATGATACATAAATATGATCAAATCCCGTGAGGGGGCATTGTGATCTCCACAGTATGGACAGATAGCCCATATTGTGGAGATTATTTGTTGATTTACTATATTTTGTATGGAGAGGGCCTGATAATGGAAAAAAAGGTTGGCAGATAGGGGAAATTACCTTGTAAAATATTACGCTAATGATTACAATAATGTTGTCGCAATGCGGGTCCCTTTAGAATAAGGGGACAAGTATGCAATCTCATCTTATATTTTCTTTAATAACGAAGATCAAAATCGTAATATCTGTCTTTGCGATCGTATTTGTGCTGTGCGGCTGCAGAAAAGAGAAGCAAACAGTGTTTACTGACACTGTATATGCTGCAGGCAGCAGCGGATCTTTCGATTCCGGCGGCGATTCGGGTGGAGCCCATGCTGAAGAGGAAGGCGGAAGCGGCGATCAGCCGGATCCGGGTCGGCAGGATACTGCTGACGAAGATCTGCCGCAGAAGAACGATACGATCTGTGTCTTTGTCTGCGGTGCAGTTTACTGTGAAGGGGTCTATGAATTACCTGAATCTTCAAGAGTCATTGACGCTGTGGAGGCTGCAGGAGGATATGCGGAAGATGCCGACAGAGTCTATGTAAATCAGGCGGAGTATGTCTACGACACACAGCGCATTGAGATACCTACGACCGAGGAGGCGCAGCATCTGCGGGAGATCGCTGCAGAAGCCGTCGCAGCGGACAGAGATTCAGGCAGCGTGCGGGAGAGCGGTCTTATCGACATCAATACTGCAGACAAACAGGAACTGATGAGGATACCGGGAATCGGTGAGAATAAAGCTGACAGGATCATTGAATACCGGCAGATCCACGGCAGATTCGGTTCCGCGGAGGAACTTATGAACGTGAGCGGGATCGGAAGCGGCATGTTTGAAAAGATGAAAGACTGTATAACAGTGA
>CAMKAA010000049.1 GCA_946410365.1 uncultured Lachnospiraceae bacterium
TCAAGAACGAGTACAAGGTCGAGATCGAGACCATGGCTCCGAAGGTAGCTTACAGAGAGACCATCCGCAAGACTTCCGACGTTGAGTACAAGTACAAGAAGCAGTCCGGCGGACACGGCCAGTACGGTCACGTCAAGATGAGATACAGCCCTCTCGGCGATCAGACTGTAGCGTATGAGTTCAGCGACGAGGTCGTCGGCGGCAGCGTTCCGAAGAACTACTTCCCTGCAGTTGAGAAGGGTATCATTGATTCCGTACAGAGAGGACCGCTTGCCGGTTATCCTGTTGTCGGCGTCAACTGCGTGCTGTATGACGGATCCTACCACCCCGTAGACTCCTCTGAAATGGCATTCAAGACTGCTTCCGTCCAGGCATTCAAGAAGGGCTTCATGGAAGCGAACCCTGTTCTGCTTGAACCCATCGTAAGCCTTAAGGTCACGATCCCGGATGCATACACCGGAGACGTTATGGGCGATCTGAACAAGAGACGCGGCAGAGTGCTCGGCATGAATCCTATCGGCGGCGGCAAGCAGGTCGTTGAGGCGGAAGTTCCTCAGTCCGAACTGTTCGATTACTGCACAGTCCTTCGCTCCATGACCGGAGGCCGCGGAGACTACGCTTATGAGTTCTGCAGATATGAGCAGGCTCCTGCTGATATCCAGGCTAAGGAAGTCGAGGCAAGAGCGAAGCAGCTTGAAGAGGGCACAGAGGACTGATCCTGATCATCCGGACCTTCTTTCAAACGGCGGGATACTAAGAAATGAAATACAGAGCGGGGCATATCTTCAGGATATGCCCCGCTCTTTTTGCGCAAAAGAGCCGCAAGGTTTGACAAAGCTATAGCAGGGGGATTAGAATGTACAAGATGTTATCCTGCCAGTAAAGGGATTACATCCTGAAATGATTTTATTTAAAGGAGCTGCGTTTCATGAAATACGATTTTAAGAAGATTGAACCCAAGTGGCAGAAGAAGTGGGAAGATGCCAAGCTCTTTGAGGCGAAGGATTTCAGCGACAAGCCGAAATTCTACGGCCTTGTCGAGTTCCCCTATCCCAGCGGAGCCGGCATGCACGTCGGTCATATCAAGGCGTACAGCAGTATGGAAGTGCTTTCCAGAAAGCGCAGGATGCAGGGCTACAATGTCCTGTTCCCGATCGGCTATGACGCTTTCGGCCTGCCCACCGAGAACTATGCCATTAAGACCAATACGCACCCCAGGGTGATCACGGATGCTAATATCGAGAAGTTCTCGAACCAGCTCAGAAGCGTTGGTTTCTCTTTCGACTGGTCCAGAACAGTGGATACTTCCAAAGATGACTATTACAGATGGACGCAGTGGATCTTCCTCAAACTGTTCGATCACGGCCTGGTGTTCAGGGACAAGACGCTGGTCAATTACTGCCCTCACTGCAAGGTCGTTCTCTCCAATGAGGACAGCCAGGGCGGAAAGTGCGATATCTGCCACACCGACGTTATCCAGCTTCCCAAGGATGTCTGGTATCTTAAGATCACCGAATACGCCGACAAGCTCCTGAATGGCCTTGAGACTGTGGAATATCCCGAAGCCATCAAACAGCAGCAGGTTAACTGGATCGGAAAATCCACCGGCGCTTTTGTAGATTTCACGATCGACGGAGTCGATGAGAAACTTGAGATCTATACTACCCGTCCCGATACGCTCTTCGGAGTGACCTTCATGGTCATGGCGCCCGAGCATCCCATGATCGACAAGTATCAGGACCGCATTTCCAATATGGACGCCATCAACGCTTACAGAGACGAGTGCGCCAAGAAGACCGAGTTTGAGAGAACACAGCTGGTCAAGGATAAGACCGGTCTTAAGATCGAGGGACTTGAGGCGGTCAACCCCGTCAACGGCAAGAAGATCCCGATCTTTATCGCGGATTATGTAATGATGGGATACGGGACAGGCGCGATCATGGCAGTTCCCGCGCATGACCAGAGAGACTGGGATTTCGCGCACGCTTTTGATATTCCGATCATTGAAGTTATAAAGGGCGGCGATATCTCCAAGGAAGCTTATACAGGCGACGGAGAGATGATAAACTCCGATTACCTCAATGGTCTTACCAACAAGAAGGATTCCATTGCTAAGATGATCGGAATCCTTGAGGAGAAGGGCATCGGACACGCGGGTGTGCAGTTCAAGATGAAGGACTGGGCTTTCAACCGCCAGAGATACTGGGGAGAGCCTATTCCGCTGATCCACTGCCCTAAGTGCGGCGTCGTAGGCGTGCCTTACGAAGAGCTGCCGTTAAGACTCCCTGAGGTCAAGGACTTTGAGCCCGGAGAGGACGGAAAGTCCCCTCTTGCCAAGATCCCGGAATTTGTTAACTGCACATGCCCCAAGTGCGGCGGACCGGCGCAGAGAGAGACTGATACGATGCCTCAGTGGGCAGGAAGTTCCTGGTATTTCCTCCGCTATTGCGATCCCCACAACGACAAGGCATTTGCCGATATGGACAAGCTCAAATACTGGATGCCTGTAGACTGGTACAACGGCGGCATGGAGCATGTCACAAGACACCTTATCTACTCCAGATTCTGGCACCGTTTCCTCTACGATATCGGCGAGGTAAACTCTCCCGAGCCTTATTCCAAGCGCTCCGCACAGGGAATGATCCTCGGATCGGACGGAGAGAAGATGAGCAAGTCCAGAGGAAACGTTGTGGATCCTTTGGATATCGTCAATCAGTACGGCGCTGACACGCTCAGAGTTTATGTCCTGTTCATGGGCGATTACGGCAGCGCGGCTCCCTGGAACGACAGCTCTGTAAAAGGCTGCCGCAGATTCCTGGAACGTGTGGCAGGTCTTACGGATCTGATCACGGAAGACAAGAAAACTGCTTCCTACGAGACGCTCCTCCACAAGACCATCAAGAAGGTCACGGATGATATTGAGGCGCAGAAGTTCAACACGGCGATCGCGGCTCTGATGACGCTGATCAATGAGATTTACAAGGAAGGCAGCATCACGAAGGAAAATCTTGTGATCTTCCTTAAGCTCCTTTCTCCTTTCGCTCCGCATATCACAGAGGAGATCTACGAGCTGATCGGCGGCGAGGGATTCCTTACTGTCTCCGAGTGGCCTGAATTTGATGAGGCCAAGACTGTGGACGACACCATCGAGGTCGGCGTTCAGGTAAACGGCAAGGTGCGCGCGGCGGTTTCAATACCTGCCGGATGCGACAAGGACACAGCAATGACAGCTGCGAAAGCGAATGCGAGAGTTGCTTCCTTCCTTGAAGGCAAGAAGATCGTCAAAGAGATCTATGTTCCCGGCAAGATCATCAACATTGTCGTGAAATAATCGGATAAAAGCGGTCGAAGAACCCGGACGGGCATCACACGATGTCTGTTCCGGGTTCTTTTTTTCTGTATAAGATTGACATCATTGCATTAAATGTATACAATTATGCAAGATGCGGAAGCGTCGGGTATGGCAAAACAGTAAATGGGGTAATTTGCGGGTGGGGACCCGCAGAATGGAGATTAAATGAACAGCGAGTATGACTTTAACAGAGAAGTCTCCGATAAGTATTCTCTCAGAGGAAGAGTGTTCCATAAGATCCGCAACGATATTTTGAACGGAAGATATAAGGAGCATGAGGAACTCAAGGAGATCCGTATCGGCAAGGAGCTTGGGGTTTCCAGAACGCCTGTCAGGGAGGCGCTCAGACAGCTCGAGCTGGAGGGTTTGGTCCAGATCATTCCCAACAGAGGAGCATTTGTAACCGGTATTCAGGAGAACGATGTCCGCGATATTTACGCGATCAGAGCGCTGCTCGAGGGACTCTGCGCGCGCTGGGCGACAGAGAGGATCACAGCAGAACAGCTCGAGGCCATGGAAGAAAATGTCTATCTGGCTGAATTTCACGCGGGCAAAGGACACATGGAGCAGATGGCGGAGCTGGATAACCAGTTTCACCACATCCTTTATGACGCATGCGGTTCCAAGATGCTGGAGCATCAGCTGATCGATTATCATTCTTATGTAATGAGGATCCGCAGGAAGACGCTGTCCACGATTGAGAGAAGTACAGCGTCCAACAAGGAACACAGAGCGATCATGGAGGCGATCCGTGCCGGTAAAGCAGATCTTGCGGAGCGGCTGGCCAGTGAGCATATGAAGAATGCTTACGAAAATATGGTCAAGAACCGCCTGTATGATATCTATAAGAAAGATATGGAGGATTGACCTCCCGGGAAGGAGCAGATTATGCAGAAGATTCAGATGACTACACCCCTGGTGGAGATGGACGGAGACGAGATGACGAGGATCATCTGGAAGATGATCAAGGATAACCTTCTTTCTCCTTACATCGATCTCAAGACGGAGTACTACGACCTCGGGCTTAAAAAGAGAGACGAGACCGATGACCGGATCACGCTCGACGCCGCAGAAGCCACCAAGAAATACGGCGTCGCCGTTAAATGCGCGACCATTACTCCCAACGCTGCCAGAGTCGAGGAGTATCATCTCAAGAAGATGTATAAGAGCCCGAACGGGACGATCCGTGCCGCACTCGACGGAACAGTCTTCAGGGCGCCGATCCTTATTAAAGGAATCGAGCCTTATGTCCGCAGCTGGAAAAAGCCGATCACGATGGCCCGTCACGCATATGGAGATGTCTACAAGAACTCGGAGATCAAAATCCCCGGAGCAGGCACGGCAGAGATCATTTTTACCGCTGAGGACGGAACTGTGACGCGCAAGACGATCCACAAGTTCACAGGTCCCGGCATTATTCAGGGCATCCACAATACGGACAAGTCCATTGAGGGATTTGCGCGCAGCTGCTTTGAGTATGCGCTCAGTGTCAAACAGGATCTCTGGTTCTCCTGCAAGGATACTATTTCCAAGACCTACGATACACATTTCAAGGAGATCTTCCAGAAACTGTATGACGAGGAGTACAAGGAGAAATTTGAAGCGATCGGTACAACCTATTTCTACACCCTGATCGATGACGCTGTAGCCCGCGTTATGCGCTCGGAGGGCGGATTTGTGTGGGCGCTCAAGAATTATGACGGCGATGTCATGAGTGATATGATGGCGTCAAGTTTCGGCTCTCTCGCTCTGATGACATCCATCCTTGTCTCCCCTGCGGGATACTTTGAATATGAGGCAGCTCACGGCACTGTCCAGAGACACTATTACAAGCATCTCAAGGGAGAGAAGACCTCTACCAACTCTGTGGCGACGATCTTTGCATGGACCGGCGCTCTGAGAAAGAGGGGCGAACTGGACGGCAACCAGGCTCTGCAGGATTTTGCCGACAAGCTGGACGCGGCAACTCTTGAGACCATCGAGTCCGGAAAGATGACCGGAGACCTCGCTCTGATCACGACGATTCCCGGAGTGCAGAAGCTTGGTACAGAAGAGTTTATCTTTGCGGTGAAGGAAACACTTGATAAGAAAATGAATGCTTGATCTGCTTTAGAAGCAATATTAAACGGGAACTGCGACAATTATGTCACAGTTCCCGTTTTTCTATTCCGCGTTCTCGCTGAGTTCTTCCCACTGCTCATAGAGCAGGGCAAGTTCTTCTTCAAGATGTTCCTTCTGCCGGGCAAGTTCCCCGAACTTTTCGGGATCCGAGTAATTCTCCGGCATTGCCATTTTCTCCTCGAGGGATGCGATCTGTTCCTCGGCGGAGGCTATTTTTTCTTCACATTTACGCAGGTCATTAGCTGCCTTGCGCTGTCTTGCCTGTTCTTCCTTCTGCTGCGCCCAGCTGAGCTTCTCGGAGGGTTCGCTGCTTTCGGATGCGGCGACGGCTCCTGCGGCAAAAGATTGAGATTTCCCTGCGGAAACGGCGCTCTGTACTCCCTGTCCGTCTCTGTAGGCATCCTGAAGGAGAGTATCTTCCACCTGGGCAGATTTCTCAAGGTAGAAATCATAATTCCCGATAAAGCGCTCAGGAGCCTTCTCCGCATTATTGCCGGGATAGTTGAGCAATACTGTCTTTGTAAGGGACAGGATCCGGCTCGCGGTGTGGTTGATGAAATATCGATCATGGGAGACGTAAAGGACGGTCCCCTCATAGGAGTTGAGCGCGTTCTCGAGCACTTCCTTGGATACGAGATCGAGATGGTTCGTGGGTTCGTCCAGGATCAGGAAATTAGCCTTGGAGAGCATGAGTTTGGCCAGAGATACGCGGCCTTTCTCGCCGCCGCTCAGGTCGCCGATCCTCTTAAAGACTTCGTCGCCGGTAAAGAGGAAGGAGGCGAGCAGGCTCCTGATCTGCGTGTTGTTCATGGAAGGGTACTCGTCGGAGATCTCCTCGAACACAGTCTTGTCATCGTGAAGCACGTGGTGCTCCTGATCGTAGTATCCGATATGGACGTTGGTCCCGAGGCGGATCACGCCTTTGTCGGGGGGTACCACCTCATTGAGAATGCTCAGGATCGTAGACTTTCCGGTGCCGTTGTCGCCGATCAGAGCTACGTGTTCGCCCCTGCGGATCTTGAAGGAGATCCCTGAGAAAAGCGCCTTATCCCCATAGGATTTTGCCAGGTCGTCTACGCTCAGGACTTCCCTTCCGCTCTTGATACAGGGCGTAAAGGTGAGGTGCATATCGTCGCGCAGTTCAACGGGTTTTTCGAGGACTTCCGTTTTCTGGAGCATTTTCTCGCGGCTCTCCGCGCGGCGGATGGACTTCTCGCGATTGAAGCGCCTCAGTTTCTCAATGACTTCCTCCTGGTGGCGGATCTGGGCCTGATTGTTCATATAGGCGTGGTACTGCTGCTCCCTCAGCGCTTTTT
>CAMKAA010000050.1 GCA_946410365.1 uncultured Lachnospiraceae bacterium
TTACGGCGTCGAGCAGTTATTCCTGGATCTGAGTCTGATCTTCAGCTACAGCAACAGTTCTCTTTTGAAGCAGTCAACCGAGGAAATTCCGGAGGAGAGCTACGCCGAGCAGATCAAAGAGACAGGAGGCAGCAAACCCGTGAGCACTTATGTACCTTTCAGAAACGGTCTCTTCCTTTCTTCTGCTGCCAGTATCGCTCTCAGCAAAGATTGCGGAGTGATCTACTACGGCGCCCATGCGGACGACGCGGCGGGCTGCGCGTATCCCGACTGCTCACCGGTCTTCAACAATGCGATGAACGAGGCGATCTGGGAGGGCTCCGGCCGTCAGCTTCGAATTGAGGCGCCCTTTGTCAACATGAACAAGGCCGACATCGTTCGAATCGGTCTGGAACTTGGCGTCCCCTACGAACTGACATGGTCCTGCTATGAGGGCAGCGAAAAGCCTTGCGGAAAGTGCGGCACATGCATCGACAGAGCTGCAGCGTTTGCAGCCAACGGAGTTGAGGACCCGGCGTTGAGCATTTAGTATGAACGAAAAATGACTAAACACAGTCTTACAGGAATGGAGAATGAAGATGAGAGAAACCGAGGGACTTACTTTACTGGGAAACAAGAACGTGAAATATGACACCGAATATAATCCGGGCCTTCTCGAGACTTTTGAGAACAAGCATCCGGAGAACGACTACTGGGTCAAATTCAACTGCCCGGAGTTCACGTCGCTTTGCCCGATCACCGGGCAGCCGGACTTTGCCAATATTATCATCACATATGTGCCTGCCAAGCGTATGGTAGAGAGCAAGAGCCTGAAGCTCTACCTCTTTTCTTTCCGCAACCACGGCGATTTCCACGAGGACTGCGTCAACAAGATCATGAAAGATCTGATCAAACTGATGGACCCCAAGTACATCGAAGTCCGCGGCCGATTCCTGCCCAGGGGCGGCATTTCCATCGATCCCTGGTGCAATTACGGAAAGCCCGGCACAAAATGGGAGAAGATCGCTGAGAACCGGATGATGTGGTTCGATATGAACCCTGAATCAGTGGATAACCGGTAAACGAATTTATATATGAGTGAATATAAGGAAGGCATTTCACGGTCTTTGGGCTTGAAATGCCTCCTTTTTTCTGTAAACCTGTTGCCGAGACTCGCCTAAAAAAGAACGAAATCCCGTCAAAAAAATCCGGTATACCCCTTGCGAGAACCCTTTACTGGCGGATTTTCTGCCAATAAAGGGCCAAGTAAGTATATACTAGTAGTCTGGGACCCTGTGAGTACCCTTTTGCATTTCCCTTTACTGGCGGATTTTCCGCCAATAAAGGGCTGCGGAAAGGCCTGTATCGGAGTTTTTCGGCGGAAAAACACGCGAAAATTTACGATATACTGTGCGCAAGGGAGGACGACGGCCAGGAAAGAAGAGTATGATTTATGAGAAATGAAAGTTTAAACAGAATTTCAGATAATAAATCGAACAATAAATCAAACAATAAATCAGATGCCGGGCATGAGAATACCGGTAATCGGATCGTGCTCAATGCCCAGCAGTCGGAAGCTGTGAAGACGGTGGAAGGACCGGTGCTTCTGCTGGCAGTGCCCGGAAGCGGTAAGACAACAGTTCTGGTACTGAGGCTGGGATATATGATCCTGAACTGTGGGATCAAGCCGGAGAATATTTTGACAGTGACGTATACGGTCGCTGCTACGCGGGATATGGCACGGAGGTTTGCGGGATATTTTGGCGAGGAGCTGGCGGCGAGGCTGGAGTTTAGGACGATCAACGGGATCTGCGCGAAGATCATCGCGTATTACAGCCGGATGATCGGAAAGAAGCCATTTGAACTGGTGACAGATGAAAAGAGCACGGCGGGCATCCTGACTCAGATTTATCAGCAGGTGGAGCAGACCTGGCCGACGGAGGCGGATCTGCGCAATGTGCGGACTTTGATAACATACATCAAGAACCAGATGCTGACGGAAAAGGAAATCAAGGCACTCAGTAAGCAGAAGGGAAGCCCCTTGAGAGCGGCGGATTGTGACATCAACATCGCTGCGATCTATGAGAGGTATAACCGTTGGCTGCGGGAACAGCATCTGATGGACTACGATGACCAGATGGTTTATGCGCTGACGATTCTGCGCAAGGTGCCGCAGGTGCTGGAGCATTTCCGGGAGCAGTACCGATATATCTGCGTGGACGAGGCACAGGACACATCCAGGATCCAGCACACGATCATTGCCCTGTTGGCTTCAAAATATGACAATCTCTTCATGGTCGGCGACGAAGACCAGAGTATTTACGGCTTCCGGGCCGCCTGTCCGGAGGCGCTGATAAATTTTGAGAGAGAGCACCGAGGTGCCAAAGTATTGCTGATGGAGCAGAATTATCGCTCCGGCAGCGGGATCGTTCGCGCGGCGGACCGCTTTATACAGAGGAATACGCTCCGGCACGCCAAACACATGATTTGCGCAGACGGCGCGGCGGAGGGGCCGGAAGTCAGAGAGATCGCGCTCAGGAACCGCAAGACCCAGTACAGCTATCTGCTGAAAGTGGCGGATGGGTGCGAAGAGGAGACGGCGATTCTGTATCGGAATAACGAGAGCGCTATACCGGTGGTCGATCTTTTGGAAAGAAATAATGTGCCGTACCGGATCAGGAATGCTGAGATTGGTTTTTTCACGCACCGGACGGTGACAGATATTTCGAATATCATTAAGCTGGCTTATGATCCGCACGATACAGATGCTTTCATGGCGGTCTATTACAAGCTGGGGCTGTATCTGAACAAGGAGACGGCGGCACTGGTCTGTGACCTGAGCAGTCGGATCGGGATGCCGATTCTGGAAACGGCCTTAAGGTATGCGGATCTCAAACCCATGACGCTAAAAAGCGTGAGATCGATCCGCACGCATCTGGAGAATATGAAGGAGGATCGGGGAGACCAGGCGGTTTTGAGGATCGAGCGCTTCATGGGATACGGCGAGTATCTGGAAAATGCGGGGATCAGGGACAGTAAGATCTATATTTTGAAAGCGATCGGAGCGCAGACAGAGTCGCCGGCGGAGCTGCTGGACCGGATCGGATATCTGGAAGATATTTTCCGCGGGAAGGAGTCGGATCCCGACTGCCCCTTTATTCTTTCAACAATTCATGCCAGTAAGGGGCTCGAATATGATACAGTTTACTTGATGGATGTTGCCGACGGGCTGTTCCCGGAGGAAGTTCCGGCGAGTATGAAGTATATGCAGCCGGAGGAGCGCCGGGCGTTCGAGGAGGAGAGACGGCTCTTCTATGTGGGAATGACCAGGGCAAAAAAGCGCCTGTTTGTGTTCACGACGGGGGCAAAATCAGTGTTTGCGGATGAGCTGTTCGGCAGGGAAAAGGTGAGGAAGCGGTAATGGCAGCAGAAAGAATGCCTGATTTTAAAGAGATCAACAGACTGATCGAGAGTCTTCAGATGCTGGACCGGAGTTTTCAGAGGATCACTGCGGAATACGGAGGGCACGAAGCGAATGTGAGAAAGGCCTGCATGGCAGAACTTAAGAAGCAGTCTGCGGAATTTCTCAAAGAGATCCCGGTGGAGGAACTGAAAAATTCAAAGGCCGGTATCAGGATCAGCGCGCTTCAAAGCGCGGGATACAATACGCTGTATGATCTCTATAAAGCGGAGAACTGGAAACTTCAGAGAATTGACGGGATCGGCGAGAAGCAGATCTCCTCGATCCGAAGCATTATCGGAGAATTCTTGAATCGTCTCTCCGTGAGAGCCCGCATCAGGCTGACACCTGACAGGGATGATATAGCGTGCAGGACTCTGATCCACGAGATCGCAAGATTCAGAAAGATTGAGCAGATCAGGAGAGAGGCGGGACCGCTGACGGCGAGTGTGCATGAGACGATCAGCGAACTGACGGAAGCGGTGCAGATCCGGAGCCGTTTACGCTGGGTCTTTTCCTTTGGCGGCAGGAAGGCAGAGACGATCAGGGCGATCGGCGATATTCTGACCTATTGCAGGAGCGCCGAATACAATCTGGTGAAGAGCCTGATCTCCCAGTACGGAGAAGCCGAAAACATGGGCGTGCTCGACGCCATAGAGGACTTTAAAAAGAACAGTGCCTCATACTACGCCATCATAGAACGGCTGACGGGGGCGGGCGCGAAGCGGGAACTGGTATACAGCAGTGTGCCTGCGCAGCTGGCGGAGGAAATCGACGCCTTTGCGCTGGACCTAAGCGGATTTAAGGGGAATCTCCGCGCCTATCAGGAATTTGGCACCCGATACATTCTGACAATGAAGAGGGTGCTCCTTGGCGACGAGATGGGGCTTGGCAAGACGATCCAGGCCATCGCCGCGATGACGCACCTTTACAGGGAGAACAAAAGGAGCCGCTTTCTGGTGGTCTGCCCGGCGTCTGTTATGATCAACTGGTGCAGAGAAATCCAAAAATTCAGTGACATTCCGGTCAATCTCCTGCACGGGCCTTTACTGGAAGACGCGCTGCTGAGCTTTACGGAACTCGGCGGCGCAGCCGTGACCAACTACGAGAGCATGGGCAAAATAGTGGGGACCATCGATAATCATCTGACCCTTTCCATGCTGATCATCGATGAGGCGCATTACATCAAGAATCCGGAGGCCAAGAGGACGCAGTACATCCATGCGCTGGAGGATGAGTCGGAGAGGATCCTTCTCATGACAGGAACACCCCTGGAGAATAAAGTCAAAGAAATGTGTGAGCTGATCGGCTTCGTCCGCCCGGACATGGTGGAAAATGTGCGCACCTACGCGGGCATGCGTCAGCTTCCCGCTTTCCGGGAGATGCTGGCACCGGTCTATCTGCGCAGGCAGAGGGACATGGTCCTCGATGAACTGCCTCCTCTGACTGTGGAAGAGGAGTGGTGCGAGATGACGGCGGAAGATACGGCTGCCTACGGAATTGAGGTGATGGGCGGAAACTTCATGGGAATGCGGCGCGTCTCCTACCTGCAGGAGGATCTGTCGACTTCTTCCAAGGCACAGCGCCTCTATGAACTCTGTGACCAGGCGATGGAAGGAAGACAGAAAGTGATCATCTACTCCTATTTCCGGGAGACGATCCGGAAAGTATGTGACTTCCTGGGAGATGTGGTCATCGGATCGATCACCGGGAGCACGCCGCCTGAGGAGCGGCAGGATCTGATCGACAGGTTCTCGCAGACCCCTGAGGGGGCTGTTCTGGTCTGCCAGATCCAGGCCGGAGGCACAGGACTTAATATCCAGGCGGCAGGCATCGTGATCTTCTGTGAGCCGCAGATCAAGCCCTCTCTTACCTGGCAGGCCATTTCCAGGGTCTACAGGATGGGGCAGGTGCAGAACGTGCTGGTCTATCATCTGCTTTGTGAGAACACTGTAGATGAGGCCATGCAGGAGATCCTGGCTGTCAAGGAAGAGGAATTCGACATGTTCGCCCACGACTCGGCGATCGCTGATGCGGCCGACGGGCTGGCTGATAAGGAATGGATCCGGCAGCTCGTGGAGAAGGAGCGCAAAAAATACCTTCCGGCAGTGATAAACGACTGACTATTCTTCACACAAAAAAAGGACTGCATATACAGTCCTTTTTTAATGCGCATATTGATGTTAAACAGCCGGAACTGCCGCCGGGATCACTCGGTCCGCAGCGCGATGACCGGATCTTTCTTGGACGCCGACCTGGACGGGATCAGTCCGCCAATCATAGTCAGTACCGTGGCGATGATGACCAGGGCGACCGCAGCCTGAGGCTCCAGGACAGCCGTGATGTCATCGATCTCGGTGACCTTGTGGATTATATCGTTGATCGGGAACAACAGCAGCCTCGTGACGATAACGCCGATAATGCCTGAGAGCAGACCGATGATGCAGGTCTCCGCGTTGAAGATGGAGGAGATGTTCCTCTTGGAGGCGCCGATGGCGCGCAGGATACCGATCTCCTTGGTTCTCTCAAGGACTGAGATATAGGTGATGATGCCGATCATGATCGAGGAGACGACCAGTGAGATCGATACGAAGGCGATGAGCACGTAAGTAACTGCGTTGACGATCGTCTCGACAGAGCCCATCAGTATTCCTGTGATGTCCGTGTACTGCAGCTTCTTGGCTTCTTCCGCGTTTTCATTGTAGCGCGTGAGGAAGTCGGTGAAGTGGTTCTTGGACTCAAAGTCGTCAAAATAGAAAGAGATGCTGGTCGGATCATCTTCCCGCTGGTATCCCAGATTGAGAAGATTACCTTTATAGGACCGCTCTTTTCCGCTGACCATTGTTTCCATTAGTCTGGAGATCTCATCCTCGTCCTTGTTGAACTTGAAAGCCTCCGCGAACTTGTCCGTATCAAAGGTCATGAAATCCCCGTCTCCACTGAACATATTGGAGAGGGGAGCCAAAGCCTCCGCCAGGGCCTCACCGGTGCCTTTGGCGACGAGCAGGGCCATGTATTCTTTGGCAAGGTTGTAGCCCTCCTCAAAGAGAGCGGAGCTGTTGTCTTTCATTGCCTGCCCGATCGCCTCATCTGTGGAGGGGAGATCACTGACAGGAACCATATTGTTCTCATTCGGAGTAAGGCTTCCATAGTAGTTGTCAAAGGATTCCTCGATGATCCGGGTGGTGAGAGCGGGATCAAGTTTGATCTGTTCGATGGAACCCAGCATCTGGGCGACCTTATCCTCGGAGATGGCGTTTTCCTTGTAGATCTCAAGATAATCTAAGGTGATGTACTTCTTTTCGGTAGTCTCTCCGCCGTCTTCGTACTGCTTTTTGATCTG
>CAMKAA010000051.1 GCA_946410365.1 uncultured Lachnospiraceae bacterium
CGATCTTTTTTGTCCTATTTTGACGATTCTATGTTAGTATTTTTATAAGCTTACTTTTTATAAGCTTACTAATGAGGGGTGAATATGATGGGTACAATGATCCTGGAAATATGCGGGAACAAAATTATTCAGACAGGTGCGGTCGCTTGGGTGATCTCACAGGTCATCAAGACATTGATCCACCTGATCGTCAATAAAAAGATCGTCTGGGAGAGGCTTGTCGGAGACGGAGGAATGCCGAGCAGCCATTCTGCCACTGTGACTTCTGTGGCCGTTGCGACAGGCTTTAATGCAGGATGGGGGTCGCCTGTTTTCGGGGTTGCAGTATTTATGGCGATCATAGTCATGCACGATGCAAGAGGCGTGCGAAGAGAGACAGGAAAGCAGGCTGTCGTTATCAACGATATGATCGACCTTTTCGAAAAAATGGGTGCCGGGAATCTGACACCGGAGCAGACGCTCAAGGAATTTGTTGGTCACACGCCCCTGCAGGTATTCGCAGGGGGGATACTTGGCCTTATTATCGCGATTATTATGCATATGTGATCACGAAGGAGCTTTGAGTATACGATATGATTCAGGATATTGCGCCTCACAGAATGGATAATCAGTTCAGAACCGGGATCAGACCTTTAAAGGACAGTCCGGTTCTGATATTCACCGGTCAGAAGATGGAGAGTATCATGGTCCGCCTCACAAAGGGACGGATCAGTTTTCCTGTCGCATCCGAATTGCCGGATGACCTCGAGTATACTTTTTTGTTCTCAGTTGATGAACAACCATTGTTTATGGTGATAGAAGAAGATCCGGATACGATCCGGCTGCCCGGGGACCTTGTGCCTGTGGACAGCAGAAAGCTTCGTCCCGACTTTTATCTCGGCGACGAAAACCGTCACATCATATTTGAAGCGTATACGGCAGGTCAGCTCGCCAGGTGGTATCACGACAACAGATACTGCGGCACATGCGCACATAAGACAGTCCCTTCACAGACGGAGAGAGCCCTGTGCTGCCCGCACTGCGGAAGAACGATCTATCCCCGCATCCTTCCGGCGGTGATCATCGGCGTTACGGACGGGGACAGGATCCTTATGACAAAATATGCCGGGAGGAGTTATACTTTTTACGCGCTGGTAGCGGGGTTCAACGAGATCGGAGAGACTCTGGAGGAGACTGTGGCCAGAGAGGTTATGGAAGAAGTCGGGCTGAAGGTGAAGAATATCCGCTATTACAAGTCCCAGCCATGGGGTATAGTGGACGATCTTTTGGCCGGATTTTACTGCGATGTCGACGGCAGCACAGATATTACACTGGACAGAAATGAACTTAAGGAGGCAGTATGGGTCGAGAGGAAAGACGTGGAGGGACAGCTTCATGACCTGAGCCTTACTAATGAGATGATGGTCGTATTCCGGGAGGGGAAAGAACCTCTGGGATACAGATATGCCCGATGAGGATGACACATACCCTTACAGGTTCGCAGAGCAGGAACAGATCATGAAGGCAATGAATCTTTATATCCTGTCCAGAGCGGAGGGCGCGGACAGATTCTCCAAGCTGGCCAGAGAACTGACGGGAAGTGCATATGAGAAACAATATAGTGTACATGAGGTGGAATCCCTTCGCTCGCTGACGGATGGGATCGCTTCAGTGCTCAGGAGCAGAGCTGAAGAGGGGGAAAACTGGATCAGTCATCTGGACGGATTCTATTTCTCCTTTACGATCGCGCACATAAGCAAGGAATTTGATCTCCTCAAGATCTCCGGAGACGGAGATGCCGTTCTTAATATTGAGCTTAAGAGTGAAAATGTCGAGGAGAGCAGGATCCTGAAGCAGCTCTCCCAGAACAGATATTACCTCTCTCATATTTCCCGCTCGATCTACTCCTTTACTTATGTAATGGAGACCGATACCGTCTACAGCCTCAATGACAGAGGTTATATGCGCGTCTGCAGGATGGAAGACCTGGCGGACGTTCTCTGCCGTCCGGCATTCTCTGAGTACGTGGAGAAGGATCTTGACCAGTATTTCAGGGCTTCCGATTACCTGATCTCCCCTGCGGCTGAACCTGACAGGTTTCTGAGCGGCAGTTATTTTCTGACTAATCAGCAGGCTGAATTCAAACGCAGGATCCAGGAAGTCTTTTCCGGGACCGGAACTGATACAGGTTGTCCGGTCATTGCGGTGAGAGGAACAGCGGGAACCGGCAAAACACTTCTGTTGTTCGACCTTGCCATGACTCTTTCCAAAAAGAAGAGAGTGCTTCTTGTAACAGGTGGGACTCTTCAGAAAGGGCACAAAGTTCTCGACGAAAGGCTCAAGAATGTCTTCATACGCACTGCTGACAGTTTCACGGAAACGGAGGAATGGGACTATTTGTTCCTTGACGAAGCAAACAGGATATCGGAAACAGTTTTTAAACGGATCATGGAGTACGTGCAGAATCTGAGGATCCCCAGTATCATGGCTTATGATCCTCATGTTCTTACTGACACATATGGCAGGCTTGCTGAGGCTGAAAAGAGGATCATCCATTACAGTACCCTCCTTCTCGAATTTACCGGCAATATCCGGATCAACCGGCCGATCTTCTCTTTTTTGCAGAATCTCTTCCACACAAAGGAAAAGGCACGCAATGTAGACTACAGCTGTGTAGATGTGCTCTATGCCGGGAACAGGGAGGATGCAGAGGAAATCCTTTCCTACTACAGGGAGAAGGGATATCGCGGGATCACATTGCCGGGGGAAGATACAGAGATCTGCGGGGGAATCGGCGCAGAGGAGATCGTCGGAAACGAATTTGACTGTATACTGCTGGTCCTGGACAGCAGGTTTTATTATGACGATGAGAAACGGCTAAGATACAGGGGAGAGGCGGCGGAAGAGGCGCTTGGTCTCCTCTATGAGGGTATTTCCCGGACCAGAGAGAGACTGTGCATTCTGGTGCTGGAGGATGAAAAGCTGTTTGACCATATCCTCTCAGTCAGAGAGCTGTAAGAGGAACCTCGCGCAGGTTAATAAGATCAAGTGATACAGATAATGAAGGAAACAGAAAAAGGAGAAAAACAGTTTAAGAGTTCCGTTTCACTGGTCATCTATTTCCTTAAAGGGAGCACCGGCTTTTTTCTGCTGAGTATGGTGTTTGCTTCGGCGGTATCCTTTTTGGATATGGTGCTGCCCGGAATGATCAGTTTTACAGTGGACAGTGTGATTGGTGACAAGACGCCGAATCTTCCGGCGTCTGTTTTGCTGTGGTTTGAAAACGCAGGAGGAGTGGAACTGCTCAGAAGGCAGCCGGTCCTGATCGCTGTCTCTGTCATCGCTGTAGCCCTGACAGGAGCAGTCTTTCGTTTTTGCTTCCGCTATTTCAATGAAGTGGCTGCGGAACGATTCGTTAAGCGGATCAGGGATGAATTGTTCGCCAAAATATTGAGGCTTCCTTACGCATGGCACGGCGCAAACAGCACCGGTGACATCATACAGCGCTGTACTTCGGATGTGGAGACTGTTAAGGTTTTCATCTCTGAACAGCTCACATCGCTGATCAGGGTCGTAGTCCTGATCGCGATGGCGATCCGTTTTATGTGGATGATCGATCCTTTCATGACGGGGATCGCTTCGATCTTTATCCCGGTCGTGATCGGCTACTCGCTTTTCTTCTATGCAAAGATAGGCGATGCTTTTGAAAAGGCAGACACGGAGGAAGGCCGCCTTTCAGCTATTGCGCAGGAGAATCTGACTGGTGTCAGGGTTGTGCGGGCGTTTGGAAGAGAGCGTTTCGAGAGGGAGAGATTTGAGAAGCAGAACGATTATTACACCGGATTCTGGATCCGCCTGATGCGCATATTGTCCCTCAACTGGGTCACCGGGGATGTGATGACGGGACTGCAGTATCTGATCGTAAACATCATGGGGGCAGTGTTCTGTGTAAACGGCACTATAACTGCGGGACAATTCATTGCCTTTGTGTCCTATAACAGCCTGCTGATATGGCCTGTCAGATCCCTTGGCCGTGTGATCTCGGAGATGAGCAAAGCCGGGATCTCCATAGAGAGAATACTCTATATCATGAACGCGGAAGAGGAGACTGAGCCGGAGGGAGCGCTGAGGCCGCCCATGGACCGGGACATCCGCTTTGAACATGTCTCTTTCGGATATGGCGGAGATTCCGGGGAAGCGCTTACGGATGTTTCCCTTGAGATCCCTGCAGGGGCAACAGTAGGCATACTCGGCGGAACAGGTTCGGGAAAATCTACGCTTATGTATCTTTTGGAAAAACTGTATCCGCTGCAGGAGGGCTGCGGACGGATCATGATCGGGGATACAGACCTGTCAGATATCAGCAACTCTTATGTGCGTTCTCAGATCGGGATGGTCCTTCAGGAACCTTTTCTTTTTTCAAGGTCCATTGAAGACAATATCGCGATCACATCCCGGGGCTACAGAAGAGAAGACGTCCGAAGGGCATCGAAGACCGCGGACCTTCTGGAGGCAGTCGACAGATTCCCGTCAGGATTTGAGACATTCGTCGGCGAACGCGGCGTAACTCTGTCCGGAGGCCAGAAGCAGAGGACAGCAATTGCGAGGATGCTCATCCGGAAATGCCCGGTCATGATCTTTGATGACTCACTATCGGCGGTGGACGCGGAGACCGACGCAAGGATCCGCGCGGCACTGAGAAAGGATACCGGAGAAGCTACCGTGATCCTGATCTCGCACAGGATCACGACGATCATGCATGCGGACCGTATCGCTGTTATGGAAAAAGGCAGAGTCATGGAGACGGGGACACACGGGGAACTCCTTGCGCTTGGCGGTATCTACAGGAGGATCTATGATCTGCAGATGAATGAGACCGGAGAGGAGGTGCGGGATGAATAAAGAACGTGAAACCGCGTCTCTGCCTCTGTTCGGCATTCCGCGCCTGATTCCTTATCTGCGTCCGTACAGAAACAGAGTGATCAGAATGATCATTCTTGCGCTCATCTGCAGCGTGATCGATGTCTCATATCCTCTGTTCGGACGCTATGCGCTGGATCACTTTGTCGCCGGAAAGACGCTCGAAGGCATGCCGCTGTTCATCGTCATCTATCTTTTGGTCCTGGCTTTTCAGTCTGTCATAAATGACAGGACAATGGTGGATTCCGGAACAGTGGAGATGAGCATCGACAGGGACCTCAGGAACAAAGCCTTTAATCACCTGCAGACTCTGTCCTTCTCCTATTTCAACCGCAACAGTGTCGGATATATCCATGCCAGGGTTATGAGCGACACGGGAAAGATCGGAGAAGCGGTATCATGGCGAATGATGGACTGCATTTGGAACGGATCCTATATTCTTTTTGCCATCTTCGTAATGATGATGACGGAGATAAGACTCGCATTGTGGATGATCTTTCTTCTGGCGGCGGCAGGAATTCTGATCTGGCTGTTTCAGAACAGACTTGTCGCAGCAAACAGGCTTATCCGTGAAATAAACTCTAGGATCACGGGAAGCTTTAACGAGGGGATCATCGGCGCGAGGACGATCAAACTGCTGAGCATTGAAAAGAAGATGCAGCAGGAGTTCAAAGAGGTGACGGAGGATTTCAGAAGGGAGTCTGTGCATGCGGTCAGATACTCCGCGATGCTCATTTCCACAGTGACTTTGATGTCTTCCGCGGCGCTCGCCGTCGTCCTCTGGCAGGGAGGGGCGCTGACCAGAGAAGGGCTCCTGAAGATCGGAACCCTCTCCGTATTTGTCTCCTATGCTGTGGGAATGGTTGAGCCGCTGCAGTTCATTATTCAGAACATATCCGGCTTTATCGCTATTCAGGTCAATATTGAGAGACTTACAGATCTTCTGGCTGAACCTGCGGATGTCGCGGACTCGCCGGAGGTGATCGAACGCTACGGCGACAGTTTCAACCCTAAATATGAGAACTGGGAGGAACTGCTCGGAGATATTGAATTCAGAGACGTGACCTTCCGCTACCCAGACGGGGAGGAGAACGTGCTTGAGCATTTCAGTCTCAAAGTTCCCCGCGGTCAAAATATAGCGATCGTCGGGGAGACCGGAGCAGGTAAATCCACTTTGGTAAATCTGGTGTGCCGTTTTTACGAGCCAACGGAAGGTACTCTCCTGATCGACGGAAGGGACGCGAGGGAGAGGTCCCAGCTGTGGCTTCACAGCCATCTCGGCTATGTGCTTCAATCGCCGCATCTTTTTTCCGGATCGGTCAGGGAAAATCTCAGATACGGAAGGCCCGACGCGACGGACGAAGAGATACTCCGCGCGCTGGATATGGTTTCGGCCGGGCATATCGTGGAGAGGATGGGAGGTCTTGACAGCGAAGTGGGAGAAGGCGGAAGCCGTCTTTCAACAGGTGAGAAGCAGCTGCTGTCCTTTGCGAGAGCGCTTCTGGCTGATCCCAAACTTCTGATCCTGGATGAGGCGACTTCTTCCATCGATACTCTGACAGAAAAAGCGATCCAGCAGGCGATCTCAGTGGTGACCAAAGGGAGGACCTGTTTTGTCATCGCTCACAGGCTGTCTACGATCACGAACGCGGATCTGATCCTGGCTGTCAGGGACGGCAAAATAGAGGAGCGAGGAACTCATTCCGAACTCATGAAGAAAAAAGGATATTACTACTCTTTATACAGCAGACAGTATGAGGAGAGTATTTTGGGGTGAAAAAAACTGCCGCCTGTATGAGCGGCAGTTTTTTTGATCTTATCTGTTTGCGGGC
>CAMKAA010000052.1 GCA_946410365.1 uncultured Lachnospiraceae bacterium
CCAGGCGCACCATCTCCTTGAAGGTCTTCCTGTCGTCATCCAGGAAGTTGATGACACATTTCTTGTGCTTTATGAGGTTCTGGGCTGTGTTCGAGGAGTTGCGGCACTCCAGCATGAAAGCGTAGTATTCCTTGCCTGCCACATAAAACGGTGCCAAAAGAGAGTAAGGCCCACAGGTCGTCTTCCCCTCATCTGTGAGCGTGCTGACGAGCACAGCCGGCATGGGGAAGTACAGGGAAGTCTGGTAGAAATTGTCGACCGCCCTCAGTTCCGTGAAGGATGATCCGGACGGTGATCCTGTTGATTTCCCGGATGATGACCTGAATGATGACTTGGCCTTATGCGGCTTGGCCGGAAGTAAGTCGGCCGACAATATTTTGGCCGGATCTAACTTGGCCGGAAGTTTAAATAATGATTTCAATGATCTCCTCCTCTCTGATCTCCGGGTGCTGAGCCCCGGCAATGATTAGTTCCGCGTAAAGAATCGTTCTGTGCGCTTCACATGGCGCGTCAAAGCGCTCATACAAGCCTTTGATCATCTCTGTGATCTGGGACAGAAGCAGCTCGTGGCGCATGCGGTAGCGTGTGCTGAAGTCGCCGCCGGCGGAATATGAGCTCCACACTTTCTGATAGCGCAGGCAGAAATTCCGGATCCCGCGGCAGATGTGCAGCAGCCCTTCCTGCAGGGACTGTGCCTGCGCCAGCTCCTTGCGGGTATCCTCCAGCGCGTCCATCCAGTCCTGCACCATAACGGCCGCCATGAGGCTCTCTTTATCCTTGAAATAGTTGTAGATCGTCCCCACAGCGATCCCGCAGTCCGCAGCTATACCCCTGAGCGAGAAAGAAGACAGGTCCTTATCCAGCAGTCTGTTTCTGGCTGCCTGAAGGATCCTGTCTTCCGGGTTTTTAATGATCTTCGGCATTGCGCACCTCCGTGAAAATGCCCGCCGGTAGTTTTTATGAACATGTTCATAATAGCACTTATGAGGGGGTCAGTCAATAAAGGCTAAAATCGAATCGACCTCTGGGGTAGTTTGTCCACACCTGTGGACAAACTACCCCAGAGGTCGATTTATTAGAGGTCGATTTATTTCAGAGGTCGCTTTTTTTTTACCACGAAATCTCCAGCTCCCCTGCGTTATACTTGGACGTCTCGATCGTCGCCTTCATCCAGGGCCCGTAATTGTAATCCCACAGCCCCTTGAGCATGAGCTCGTAAGAAGGATCCTCTTTCAGCTCTTGTGCGTGATCCGCCAAGGTCCCTGCCCCGTGATAGCCCATGTACTTGCTGATGAGCCCCAGGACCTTTTTCTTTTTGGCCCCGTAAATCTTCTCTTTTTCCAGCAGCTCGGAGAAAACCTTGTTCATGTATTCCCCGCTCTCCCGGTCCAGACGGTCGAGCTCCTCCTTCACCGTTCCTCCATAAGCGGCAAAGTCGATCGGCTCAGCATAATAGACCAACCTGTTCTCTCCGACCGCAAGGTTTCCGAGGAGGTGGTTGCCCGAAAACGGCATTCCGCTCAGGATCTCCCACATTCCGTCCATTTCCGTTATATAGGGGAAATGCATGTGCCCGGTCAGCGCCAGCTTCACGCCGCCGTCTGACAGCATCTTCGGCAGTTCGGGGTTATTGATCAGATGCGATGACGAGCCCTCCTCCCCATAGCCGTAGAGAACATTGTGGTGCGAGAGGAAAATGATCGGGCGGCCGCTATATTTTGCCAGCATTTCTGAAATCCACCGCATTGTCTCCGGGGAAAACTCTCCCCCGACTCCCGACTCTACGGCATTATCATCCATTGCCAAAAAAACGACATCCTTCACGATCGCCGTATAGCTCAGGGACGCCGGATCCCTGTCGACAGGTTCCAGCAGCTCGAAATATGCTTTCTCGAACTCCCCCGCGTCCATCAGGTCAAAATCGTGATTGCCCGTAGTTATGATGATCGGAATCCCGTTTTCCTTAATCTTCCGAAGCTTGGGAATCAGCCCTGCCACGTCCCTTATATAGCCGCTGTTAGTGTTGTCGCCGGTCATGATCAGGACATCCGGGTGACGGTCGATCACTTCTGCCGCGAGCGTGTCCGTGATCTCACCTGCCAGAGCAATGCCCGGCACGAGCACAGGATCCACTTCCTTGTACTCAGTGTAGTGGAGATCCGAAATGATCATCGCCTTGACGCTCTGCGGATCGGCCCAGATGGGGTCATCCTTAAGCTTGGAAGTTTCCCAGGCGTACTCCGCCGACGTCTCTGCCTGCGAGGCATCAGCCGCTGGAAATTGAAGCCCGCTGCAGCCCGCAAGAAATATGATTCCCATAAGGAGTAATAAAAGTTTCGCAGTTCTTCTCATAAATTCTCCCGATGCCGGTGAACGACCTCTGGGGTAGTTTGTCCACAGGTGTGGACAAACTACCCCAGAGGTCTATTTGAGTGCAAACTACCCCAGAGGTCGATCAGCTGCGCGTCACCTCTTCACAACATGATCGAGCGGCTCCCCGTTCAGATAGCGAGCCAGGTTATTGCCGGCGATCCGGAGCACGTTCTGCACAGTCTGCCGCAGCCACAGATTGCCCGCGACATGGGGTGTGATCAGGACGTTTTCATACTTCCACAGCGGATCATCCGCAGGAAGCGGCTCGGGAGATGTCACATCGAGCGCGGCTCCGGCGATCCGCCCTTCATCGAGCGCCTCGCGCAGGGCTTTAAGGTCTAACGCGTTCCCGCGGCCTGCGTTGATAAGGTAACTTCCCTTCTTCATCCGCCGCAGCAATCTTGCATCCATCAGGTTCTCCGTCTCCGCGGTGGCCGGCAGGATCATGGCGACGATGTCCGCCCTGCCAATAATTTCCGGAAGCTTGTCAAGCGTGTACTGCTCGTCCACATATTCGGGTTTTTCCCTGTTTGTCTTCCTGAAACCGATCACATAGGCGCCGAGAGCCTTCATTTTTTTCGCGTAACGGCCGCCGATATCACCCAGCCCCAGCACGATGACTGTTGAGTCCTCTATGGAGGAGATATGGCCAACCGGCTTCCAGTTGCGCTCTGCCTGTCTGCGCGCATATTCCGGGAAGCGGCGTACAAGCGCAAGCGATGATGCAAGCATATACTCGGAGACAGCAAGTCCATAGGCACCGGCACCATTTGTCAAAATAACGTTATCCGGCATAGCACCCGGAACAACGTACGCGTCGGTACCGGCCATAGGCACCTGCAGCCACTCCAGGGAAGTCGCTGTTTTGACCTTGTCTACGGGGAAGCGCCCTATGATGATCTGTGAAGACGCGATGTCCTCTTCGGTCGCCTCTTCCAAACTGCTGAAAACAAACCGGCACGGCTGCGCTGCGCCGCTGGCCCGGGACACAAGATATTCTTTGTCTTCCTCTGTAACGGGAAGAAGCACCAGGATCTTCTTTTCTTTCATTTAATTCGCACCTCCTTTAAAACCATTATAACAAAACAAATCGACCTCTGGGGTAGTTTGTCCACACCTGTGGACAAACTACCCCAGAGGTCTCTGCCTGCCTGCATGATCAGCTTCTAAACCGCCAGCACACCGCGTAGACCGGCTTCCCGTTTTCGTCCAACAGGCTGCACAAGTCGTCGCTAAGCGACCGGATTCTGCTCTCTGGCATAAACTCCTTCATATACCACAAAGGTTTTCTGTTCGGAGTATACTGGAACAACTTGTGAGGACCCCACTCATTCTCCGGCCGCTCAGTGCTCCAGAGCGTCCATTCCCAGAGCGGGTCGCTCATTTTGACCGCAATACCGTTCAACACGAAGCTGAGATCTTTTGACACATAGGTGCGCTCCGGCGCTTCCCCGTAGAAGACCAGTTCCCACGCTTCCTCGTCCTTTCTGTAGAGGTACAGTTTTTCATCATCTCCCCACGTCTCTTTTTTCACCAGGACCACGATCAGCTTGTCTTCGTTTTCGGAAATCATCAGGCTTTTGATCAACGGCTGCGGGTCGCGGGCCGCACGCGCCGCCTCCCATTCCCGCCTTTCTTCATCCAGGACAAAGACTTCCTCGAAGTCATCGGGATCCTCTTTCAATTCTTCCGGAAGCGGGAAAGGCAGGTGCATGCGCCTGAACGCTATTTCGTCCCCGTTGTTCCAGTAGTCTTCTTCAAAATATCGAATATCCCTCGTATACGGCCTCCACAAATACACTCTGAACGGGCCGAGTATATTGTCCTTATCAAGGGCAGCCGCTTTAAAAGGATTGTCCCCGATTCCGTGGAGCAGTTCTGTCATCCGGCGGCCGTTTCGCAGCGCCCAGACAATATAGTAGTCGTCAGCCGACGCCTCATTTTCGCAAATCACCCCAGAGGTCCCTTGCTCTTCCGCTCCATCCCTGAGCTCCAGCACAAGGGAATCCCCCAGGCTGCTGACCGCGAGGACTCGGGCGATGTGCCGTCCGTTTGACCGCACTGCGTCGATCAGGCGCGGAATCAGTACAGGCGGTTTCTTCCGCCCGCGGCCGCTCAGAGACTGTTCTTCCGCCTCTTCGGGCGGCACAGGGAACATGCCGTATACCTCTGCCGGTCGCGGCTCTCCCTCCTCGTAACCCCAAATGCGATTTCGGCCGATGAACATTTCCGTTCCCGGAGCGACAATGTCATATATGCCGGGCAGCTGAATTCTCTCCATGATCGCCCGGCTCATTTCCACAGGAGCGTCGTGTCCTTCTGTGAGTGGAAGGCTCAGTATTTTGCCATAAGCGGATAGCATGCCGGTCCGGTCCTCTCGGGCCAGAGCTTCACGAAAGGCTTGCTCGCACGCCTCCCTCGCCTGGTCCTGCGCAGCCCTTTCTTTGAAAGATACCGGCGACGCGGCGTGATATCCCATCCGCCAGGGCGTCTCGGGCGGCGCAGGCATATCGTAATCCGCTGCATAGATTTTGCCCGACATCGAAGTTATGGCAAAATACAGCTTCCCCCCCGCGTAATCCGCCATCAGCTCAGGATAAATGCCCCTGGGCTGCCCGTCTGGGCCGAACTCATGGTCAACAGGCTCCACATCAATCGTTCGGATGATCCTTCCGGAGTCTTTTTCACGGATCCGCAGGACCATTCCGGCGTATCGGCCGCCCCGGTTCCGATCTTCGAGCGCAAAAAGGTAAGGCGCGTCAATCCCCGGAGGCGTCTCCTTCGGAGTTACCGCGGCGGCGCTCAGCTTGTCCCTGACATCAATCCGCTCTCCATAGCCGGCCAGACTCTCGCAGCCGCACTCTTTCCAGAAACTTTCCCTGATTCTGTAGAACTCCCGCATGCCCGCTTCATCGTGATAGCGCTCGCTCAGGTCGGCAAAATACAGCAGCCGCTCCCAAACATCCTGATCCGAGCATTTGCCGTTTCTCCAGAGGTACAGGCCGTAATTCAGGCAGCTGTCTTTGTGCATCGGATTCAGCCTGACTGATTCCTGCCAGTACCGCTCTGCGATGTCAGTTCTCCCAAGGTCATAAAAGCTGAGCGCCCGGTTGTTGAGCGAGTCTGCTGTGTCCAGAGCCGTCCGCAGCGCAGGCCGCGGATACTTCATTCCGGTCGTCTCTTCATAGATCTCAATGAGCAGCGCTTCCATTCCTTCAAATGTCGGCTTTCCTGCTCCGGGATTTATACTGCTTTCACTGCTCTTGCCAAAGTACCGCTCAAACTCACTGATCAGCTTCTGCGGTGGTATGATCGCCCATGCCGCTGCCGGCTCTGCGGCTCCATACCTGGCGAACAGATCTTGAAACGCCTCAGCGCCTGTGTTCCAGAAGCGCCTTCCGGCATACATCTCCAGCAATGTCACTCCCCATGCGTAGACGTCCATCCATGCTTCCGGCTCCGCGCCTTCGGCCTGCTCCTTCGGGCAGTATCCGAGAGAATACCCGTAGATTGCCGATTGACCGTCGCGCAGATGCTCTTTTGCCTTTGCTATGCCAAAATCGGCGACCTTGAGGTCCCAGTCTTTTGACAAAAGAAGATTGGCCGGCTTGACATCCTGATGGAGGAGCCCGTTCTCATGCGCGTATTTGAGCCCCCTCGCCGACTGAATGGCCAGGTCGAGGATGCGCGCGTGCGCATCAGCATTCGTCCCATAGTACAGCGACCCGTCGCAGATTCGGTCGGCGAGACTGCCGCCATCCATCCACTCAGAAAAGATGGACGGCACGCCGCTGACCTCGCGGACATAGTAGCAGGCGACAATATGCGGGTGAAGGCCCAGGTTGATCCAGTTCTCGCACTCAGCAATGAAAGCCTTCCTGCGTCCGGCGCCCGCTTCGGCAAAATATTGCGGCTTCGGACGCTTCACGGCCAGCTCTTTCTCCCAGTTCTCATGATTCACCTTCAGGATGATCCCCATGCCCCCGGTCTCAAGCTTATCCAGCACCCTGTAGATGCCGCATAATAGCTCACCAGGCTTAATCTCCTCATTGGAGAGTGCGTGCGCCGGGAACAACGCATCCTTCATAGAAGCCTGCGTCAGGGTCATTTCCTCCTTGCTTTCGATCTTCTCGATCACAGCGCTGAGCGTAAGTGACGAATCCATATTATTTGAAAGCATAGAAAACCTCCTTCTGGTTGCCTCGACCTCTGGGTTGCCTCGACCTCTGGGGTAGTTTGTCTCCAATCGACCTCTGGGGTAGTTTGTCCACACCTGTGGACAAACTACCCCAG
>CAMKAA010000053.1 GCA_946410365.1 uncultured Lachnospiraceae bacterium
CAGGAATCGGGCGAACCCCAGGAATCGGGGGAACCCCAGGATTCGGGTGAACCCCAGGAATCAGGAGAACCTCAGGTTTCCGGCGAGCCGCAGGCTTCGGGAGAACCGGAAGGGAGCGGAGGTCTGTTCGATACAGAATACGCCTCCTGGGTCAACTCTGATATCCAGGAATGGGTGAAGCAGCTCGGTGAGGCAGATGCAGCAGATGATTTCCACCTTCATGTGAACAGGGACTGGATGATAAGCACAACCATTCCGGACGGCTATTCACGCTATGATCCGATCACGGAGAGGGCGCTGCAGGTCGACAGCCAGCTCATGGATATTCTTGAAAACCCTGAAAAGGTGACAGATCCGGCACTGATCCATGATCAGGAACTCGTTCAGAAATACTACAACATGTGGATGGACTGGGACGCACGCAACAAACTTGGCGTTTCGGCTCTGAGAGAACTCCTCGATCCTCTGATGAAAGTGAAGAACCTGAATGACCTCACCGCCTATCTCAGTATGCCGCGGACCGTGATCTCAGCGACGGAACTTGCGCAGTGCGAAGTGAGTATGGACTGGAACAACGCTGACTACTATGCGGTATATGTGGCACCTGTGGACCTGATCTTCGGGGACTCCATGTACTACGGATTTATGGAAGAGAGTGATGCGCTTGCGGAGCCCTATTACAACGAAGTGATCCGCCATATCCTGGTAAAACTCGGATACTCTGACAAAGAAGCCACGGAAGTATTAAAGAGCTGCTTTGCCTTTGAAAAGGACATCTCAGATTACATTATGACAACGGAAGAAGAGAGCGCCAGGGATGCTGTCGAAAAGGAGAACAATCCCAGAACACTCGAAGAACTCGAAGCGGAAGCGGGTGACTTCCCGATTCGCAAGATCCTGGAGGCTTACGGCGCGGAGAACTCTGATAGTTATATTTTGCTGCAGCCTGACTGGCTTGCTGCCATGGATGTTCTGTATGACGAGGATTACGTCGAACACCTCAGGGACTATCTGATCTGCTATACGGTTCAGGACTACGCGACACTGCTCGACAGAGAGACTTATGATATTTACTATAAGGTTATCAACGACATCAGCGGAGCTGTAGGGACCAAGTCGGACCAAAAGTCTGCCACTGAAGCTGTGGATGATTTTCTGCCGTCACAGCTCGGAAGGCTTTACAGTGATAAATATGTCAGTGATGAAACGCAGAAAGAAGTGACCGATATCACCAAGGAGATCAGGGATGAATACCGTGTCATGCTCAGCGAAGAGACTTTCCTGACTGAAGAGACCCGCAGAGAGGCGATCAATAAACTCGACAAGCTTACGCTTCACATCGCCAAGCCGGGTAAGTGGGAAGAAGACTCGGAACTGGATTTCAAAGGATCTTCAGAGGGAGGCAACCTTATTTCAGCGCAGGACGAAGTGGGCGCGTACTGGGTGAAAATGATGCAGTCCGAGATCAATCAGAAAGTTGACAGAGATCTGTGGACTTCCCGCGTCCAGCAGGTCAACGCTTTCTACGATCCCACGCAGAATTCTATCACTTTGTGCGGCGGTATCCTCGGAGGAACGCTGTATAACACGGATATGAGCAGAGAAGAGCTCTTAGCCAATGTGGGTGATACGATCGCCCATGAGATATCCCATGCATTTGATACTACCGGCTGCCAGTTCGACGAAAAAGGCAATCTGAGGAACTGGTGGACGCAGCAGGATCAGACAGCATTTGCCGCGAGAGCGGACAAACTGGCAGCCTACTATGACAATATAGAACCGTTCATGGATGTCAACTGTGTGGGAAGCCAGATTGAGGGAGAAGCGATCGCGGATCTCGTGGCAATGAAGATTCTTCTCAGGATCGCCGGAAAAGACAAGAATTTCGACTATGATAAGTTCTTCAGGGAATATGCGCAGACCTGGCGGACAATAACCACCGCTCGAAGCGAATTCTACGCGCTTTCTCAGGATACCCATCCGCTTCCTTATCTGAGAGTTAACTGTGTTGTACAGCAGTTTGATGAATTCTATGAGACTTTCGGAGTGAAAAAGGGCGACGGAATGTACCTTGCACCGAAAGACCGGCTTGAGGTGTGGTAAAACCAAATAAGTAACGGGGCTTGCCGTATAAAGCAAAAGGAGATGAGATCCAATGCTTTTACGGCAGGCCCCTTTTATATTGATCAACCCGGAATTATCGGTCATTAAATCTTTTAAAAAAAAGCAAAATATATATTGACTAATTGTTATATATATAGTATAACATATATCAGAAAGAGAACAAAACGATCAGAAATGATCAGGAGTTGTTCCTTAAAACAATAAAAAGTTAAATAACCCGATATAATAAGGAGGTATCAGATATGTTTACACCTGCAATCTTTACAAGAAATCATGGCTTTTGGAGAGATCCTTTTGAGGACTTCAATACAATGTTCCCGGCATTCTTCGACAACGGAGATCTTGAGAATTCCTTCGCCGGATTCAAGACAGATGTGATGGAGAAGGATGGCAATTATGTTCTGGAGGCCGAGCTGCCCGGATTTAAGAAGGAAGATATCAATGTGGATCTGAAGGATAATATCCTTACCATCAGCGCTTCTCACAGCGAGGAGAAGAAAGAGGAGGACAAGGATACCAAGTATATCCGCAAGGAGAGACACAGCACTTCCTACAGCAGAAGCTTCCGTGTTGCCAATGTGACACACGAGGACATCAAGGCAGCTTATAATAATGGCATTCTTGAGGTAACCTTCCCCAAGAGAGATGCCCTTCCCGAGAAGGAGACGAAGAAGATCGAGATCATGTAAATTCCTCCCTGATAATGCATGAACGTAAACCCTGATCATAGAGCCCGGCGTACAGTGCCGGGCTCTTTTCATGTGTTGAGATTTGTCTTGAAATCGGGTACAATTTCTCTGCTTAGGCAAAACACCGAAGAAAAGAGGTATTCATATATGGCACAGATCATATTGGCATCAGCGTCTCCGAGAAGAAGCGAGCTTCTAAGGCAGGCCGGAATGGATTTCGTTGTGATTCCTTCAAGAGGGGAGGAGGTCGTAACGAGCACGCATCCGGCTGAAGTTGTGGAAGAACTGTCTCTGCAGAAAGCGCAGGAAATCGCTGACAGGATCCTGGCAGGCGGAGAGGAGAAAGCATCCGATTTCAACGTGATCATAGGAGCGGACACTGTAGTGGCCGCGGATCACAAAATCCTGGGAAAGCCTGCGGACCATGAAGATGCAAGGAAAATGATCACTTTGCTGCAGGGGAATGTTCATCAGGTTTATACAGGTGTAACACTGATCGTTAAAGATGAAAAAGGAAACATCCGCACCAGAACTTTCAATGAATGCACTGATGTGGATGTCTGTGAAATGTCTTATGAAGAAGTGGAGGAGTATATCTCCACACCCGAGCCTTACGATAAGGCCGGCGCATACGGGATCCAGGGAAGCTTCGGAGTATATATAAGAGGAATCCGCGGCTGTTACTACAATGTAGTTGGACTGCCGATCTCAAGGCTTTGTCACGAACTCAAAGATATGCTCGCTCAATAGTCCTCCAAAAAGGTGTGCTTTTCGCCGTGGATCTTATAACCCAGGACCTTGTTCAGCACCACATTTTCCGTGCTGCGAAAGAGATTTTTCTCAACTTGGGGATTGGTCTTTTTGAGCTCCGCGATCAGGTTCTTGGTCTCCAATCTTTTGGAGCTGATGCTGCCTGTCAGGGCACCCAAGGCGTTCTGTTCCGTAAATTTGCACGCACACTGCAAAAAGCGCAGACCGTTGTGATCGCGCCACGCCTTGATGTCCTCCTCGCGGATCAGATACATAGGGCGGATCAGTTCCATACCTTCAAAGTTGGTACTTCGGAGTTTGGGCATCATCGCCTGATACTGTCCGGAGTAGAGCATTCCCATCAGAATCGTCTCGATGGCATCGTCATAGTGGTGACCCAGCGCTATTTTGTTGCAGCCAAGACTTTGTGCCCTGCTGTACAGATATCCCCTTCGCATTCTCGCACAGAGATAGCAAGGGGATTTTTCAATATGAAAGACGGAGTCGAAGATCGGAGAGTCGAAGATCGTGACCGGAATCCCAAGGATCCGGCAGTTTTCTTCGATCAGCGCCCTGTTTTCCGGAAGGTACCCGGGATCCATACACAAAAACGACAGCTTGAAGGGAAACTTATTATGCCGCTTGATCTCCTGGAAGAGTTTGGCCATCAGCATGGAATCCTTGCCGCCGGAGATACAGACGGCGATGTGATCTCCCTCCTCGATCAGTCCGTACTGAACGACCGCTTTTTCAAAGCGGCCCTCCAGATCGTGTTTGAATTTTTTTCTTATGCTCTTTTCAATGTCTTCCTGACTGGCGGGAGGATTGTCCCCGTACAGGGAAGTAATGTCAAATCCTGTCAATTTACACCTCGTTAATCAGCGGAACCACTTCTCGCGCTCGCCGGCAGAGTACTTCTCCTCGCAGTATCTGCAGCGGTAGATCTTGCGCCTTGAATCGGCCAGAAAGAAGATGTGAGGCAGTTCCTGTTCAATGGAGGAAATGCATCGGGGATTGTGGCATTTGAGGACGCCATAGACTTCCTTCGGCATGTCCATTTTCTTTTTCTCCACGATGACGCCGCCCTTGATGATATTGACTGTAGTGTTGGGCTCGATCAGCGCAACAGCGTCGAGGCTGAGAGTATCCGGATCACATTCCACTTTTAAAATGTCCTTGCGGCCCATGTCATTGCTGCGGGCATTCTTTATGATCGCGACCTGATAATCCTCTCTGTCAAGATGGAGATAGTGGTAGATCAGCATTGCCTTGCCGGCTTCAATATGGTCCAGAACGATTCCGTTTTCAATCTTGCCTACGTTTAACATTCGGTTCCCTCCTAAATACTGGATAGTTTAAGTAAATCAGTCCACGTGAATGTCAAGCAGCGTAAGGATCAGCGCCATGCGCACATATACGCCGTACTGAACCTGCTTGAAGTAAGCGGCCCTGGGATCTTTGTCGATCTCTACGGAGATCTCGTTTACGCGGGGCAGCGGATGCAGGACATACATGTCGTTCTTAGCGCGGCGCATAAGCTTTTTGTTCAAAACATAGAAATCTTTGAGTCTTATGTAATCCTCCTCGTTGAAGAAGCGCTCTCTCTGCACGCGGGTCATGTAGAGAAGATCAAGTTTGGTAATAACATCCTCAAGCTTAATGCACTCTTCATAGGTGTAACCCTTCTCCTCCAAAAGATCGGTGATGTAGTCAGGAACACGAAGTTCAGGCGGAGAAATGAACACGAAGTGGATGTCCTCGTAACGGGCAAGTGTCTTGACCAGGGAATGAACAGTCCTGCCAAATTTGAGGTCGCCGCAGATTCCGATGGTGAAGTGGTTAAGCCTGCCCTTAAGCTGACGGATCGTCATCATATCCAGAAGCGTCTGGGTGGGATGCTCGTGTCCGCCGTCGCCCGCATTGATGACAGGAATGTCGGAAAAACGGGACGCCACATAAGCCGCGCCCTCTTTATTGTGCCTGATCGCAGCAATATCGGCAAAGCATGAGACAACGCGGATAGTATCGGCGACGCTCTCACCCTTGGCGGCGGAAGACTGGTCCGCACCTGCGAATCCCAAAGCCTTTCCTCCAAGGTTCATCATAGCAGCTTCAAAACTCAGCCGCGTCCTTGTACTTGGCTCATAGAAGAGTGTCGCAATCTTTTTGCCATCGCAGGCGTGGGCGTATTTATCAGGGTTTTTCTCGATGTCTGCAGCCAGGTCGAAGAGCTGATCGAGTTCCTGAGTTGTAAAATCCAGTGGTGTGAGACAGTGTCGCATGAAGACTCCTTTCTATTAAACCATTGTTTCAAAGCCGATCTCCCGGGACAGGAGAAACTTCTCCATTGTTTCGTCCCATATCCTGTCGGCATTTTTATCAAGTGTAAAGCTCTTTAATGCGATACCTGTGACCAGCGTGACCTCGGTCCCGTCATAACGGATATTGAGGACCATGGCGCCGACGTTTTCCCTGAGCTGGGGAAAACCGTGTACAGTCAGTATCTTTTCGCAGTGGTCAGGGCGCAGCTGCAGTACGATAGAGAGGGAAGCCGGCGCTTTTTTGCCCCGGATCAGTTCCCGCAGGTGCCCCCGCACATCTGACCAGGCGATCAGGGGATAGGGGTGAAGGGATTCGTCCTCCCATTCCTCTTTGGAATAGAAACCACGGTTTACCTTACCGTCCAGCAGCCATGTGACCTGCATACTAAGAGAAGCTTCCTCCAGCAAAAAGGAATCAAATGATCCGCCGGACAGAAGCTTCGTCATGAAATTTCCTGTTTCAGTGATCTTAAATGCCCTCATATAATTCTCCGTCTGATGAATATAAATTATGAGCCTTACAGGAAAACAATCTTGGAAGTAGCTATATGAAGTGCGAGCCATGCGGCGATCTGAAGGATCAGGATCAGCGGCAGGCCATACCGGAACTGCGGTTTGCGCTTCTTGTGCCGAAAAATGATCATTCCGGCGATACAGCCGGCAGAGCCGCCCAAAATCGCAAGAATAAAGAGCACTGACTCCGGAATACGGAATCGGCGCTCCATTGCGCGTATCTTATCAATGACCATAGCGGAAAGGCCGAGCAGATTCATAAC
>CAMKAA010000054.1 GCA_946410365.1 uncultured Lachnospiraceae bacterium
TCGGGTCCTGTCTGAAGTCCCCGCTGTTGACCATGCGGTTTTTCTGGTCTTTCATAAGTGTAAATCCTCCGGTTTGCACATGTATGTTATCGATTCTGCTATTCCCTTGATCATGTCCAAGTTTCTTATCCATGACTATCTTTAATTATATCATATTGGCTCTCCGGCGTGTGAAAAGGGGCCGTGAAGACCCGTGTTTTCACACAAACTCTTCACAGCCCCTGCAACGCGTTCATTCCCGTTTAGCTTTGATCAGCCCTTTGCAGGCCTAAGTCTCAAGCGCATCAGTTTACGGCGATTGTTTCCGTATAGCCCGGAATCCAGCGTCCGTCGCTTCCTACATAATACCTGTGATTATCAACCCACTGGTTTATAGCCATCACTCCGCTTTCTGTCATGTAGTAATTGCCGATCCACTTGCTGCAGGCTGCCGCACCGCCGGCTTCAAAGTAGTACCAGTCATCACCGTCCTTCTGCCAGCCGGTCTGCATCGCTCCGCCTGCTGCGAAGTAATACTTCTTGTTGTTGATCGTCTGCAGTCCGGTCTGCATCCTTCCTTCGTCGTCAAAATAGTACCATATCTTGCCCGACTTCATCCAGCCTCTGGTCATTGCTCCGCTGCCGCTAAAGTAATACCAATATCCGTCGATCTTCTGCCAGCCGGTCTGCATCGCTCCGCCTGCTGCGAAGTAATACTTGTTCTGTCCGATCTTCTGCAATCCGGTATGCATCCAGCCTTCATTGCCGAAGTAATACCACTTATCACCGATCTTCTGCCAGTCTTTGGCCATCGCTCCGCTGCCGGCAAAGTAATACCAGTCTCCATCAATCTTCTGCCAGCCGGTCTGCATCGCTCCGCTTGCTGCGAAGTAATACTCCTTGTTGTTGATCTCCTGAAATCCGGTAATCATCCGGCCTTCATTGTCGAAGTAATACCACTTATCACCGATCTTCTGCCAGTCTTTGACCATCGATCCGCCGCCGCTAAAGTAATACCAGTCTCCGTCGATCTTCTTCCAGCCCGTCTGCATCACTCCGTTCTCATCGAAGTAGTAACGCGTGCCGCTAATGTCTTGCCAGCCGGTAAGCATCTTGCCGCTGTCATCGAAGTAGTACCACTTTCCGCCGATCTTCTGCCAGCTCGTCACTCTGTAGCCGGAAGCGTTGAAATAATAGGTGTCGCCGAAAATGGTCTCAAAGCCGTTTTTGGGATAAGTGCCGTCCGGCCACCGATACCAATAGCCGCTGCTGTTATGCTGCCAGCTGCCGTGCGAGTGAGGATCGATGATCTCAATATTCACAGGTTTGCCGGTTCTGCAACTATAGCTGTCACCTTCGACCTGCAGGACAATTCCGAAACTTCCGGGCTGCGCCGACGTATCAACAGACAGTATTCCATAACCGCCCAAGGACTCTTCTTTAAGGCTCACACCCTCGGTCTCATCGAGGATCCTGTCAATGAAGAATTCATTGGCTGTCAGCGTCACGCCTTCCGGGTGGCGCATGGAGTATAACCTGAACTGCGCGCCAAGCCCCTTATAGATCTCCTGCGCCGTATAATCTTTTCCGGGTATCACTTCAAAGACCGCGCCTTCCGGCACTTCTATTTCCACAAAGAATGCGCTGACCTCGATCACGCCATCCCGCCATTGTCCGTCTACCTCATTGCCATCTTTGTCATAAATAGAAATAAGGAAACTATAATCTGTGGTTCCGGTCTTAAGCGGTGTGATCGTGCCTGTGTTTTTATCGATATCAACCACGTCTCTGTTGTAGTGCTCATAGCGGATCTCATAGTGATAGCCTTCTTCATCCGGCAGAACGGATTCTGTCGGCAGTTCACCGGCTTTTAAGAAGATGCGGGTTACCTCCGCCTGCAGCTGCTCGGTCTCACCCATAAGCATCTTGATATGTTCCGCGTTCTCTCCGCCGGAAGTCATCACTTCCGCCCAAAAGACGGTATCTACGATCTCGATCTCTACCGTTAACGGGCTGTATCCCTGAGGTCCGCCGGTAAAGGTAACCGTAACGGGAATCGCATGATCTGCCAGCTGAAGGGCCTGAATCGTCCAGCGTGTCCCGTTGCGTTCCGCGGAAAGATACTGCTGATCCTCTGCTCCAACGGATATATCTGTGATCACGATATCATAAAATGTTCCGGTCTCGTAATAAGCGTTCACCCCTGTATCGTTGAGAGAATCCTCTACATAGAGCTGTACTTCGCCGTCGTCAAAGAACATGTCTTTTCCCAAAGGAATAGTGCTGCCAAGACCGACAATCTCAACGAAGGGCTTTACCAGCGCGACCTGGAAGATCTCATCACAGATTATGACGTCATTGAGCTCGGAGTGAATCCTTAAGGATACTCTCGGAACTTCGCGTTCATCAATCGCTGCCGCAAGATGCTCCCTCAGATCTTCAAGCGCAGTGCCCTGGGCGTGAAGGCCGTTCTGTTCATCAAACACACCTGCCGCCACCGGGTCATACTGCGGGATCGGCGTCATTTCCGCGTTCTCCCTGTCCCAAATGCCGATTTCCACAGTTGTCTCAACTGCGTATCCCTGATTTTGCAGCGCGTCCAGCTTCTCGCGGTCCGGCCTGATCGAAACCTCTTCATCATTGTAGTACCATGTGAAGTGGTCGTCTCCGCGGTCATTGTTCGCGATAAAGCCTTCACTGTAGTCCTGTTCGTAAATCTTAAAATCTCTGATGGCTCCCTGATGGTACCCCTCCTCGTCATCCCAATCGGCCCTGATAAAGAGATTAACGTCCCAGGAAACCGTTTTTCTTATTGTGAAAGGTGCATCCTGTGCTGTGACCCGGTCGCCGGGGTGCACTTCCTCACCGTTCGCTTTTTTGACATAGAAGTGTCCGGGATCCCATTCTCCGCTTCCGGCGTGCCACTCCATTGTATAGACGACGTCTTCCGGATTTCCTATAGGTGACGGCTCCATACCCGTCTTAGTGCGCACGATTCCCGGAACGAACGTTACCTCGCCTCCGGGAGGAAGTTCCTCATTCCAGTCAAGTTCCGTCTCTTCGTCTTCCTCATAGAGTTCCAACGCGAAAGTCATAGGATCGACAAAGATCGTCCTGTCTGTATATGCGTAGGAATCCCCGGTCTCGGGATCATACAATTCCGCTGAGACCCAGATATCGATAGCGCCGTCAAAATCAGCGGCAGTGAGAGTGATCGACCTGTCCTGAGCATTCTCTGTGTAATCCCAGAGTTCTCCGCGGACCGATGCCGCGTCGAAATCCCACTCATACTCTCTCTCGAGAAGATCATCGTCTACAAATGTGCATTCAACATAGTAAATGACTTGATAGTCTGAAGTATCTATGTTGTAGCGCTCTCCTGTCTGCCAGTCATATCCTTCCCCGTAAATCTCAGGAAACAGTGTGATCTCTCCGCCGGTCAGCAGCTTATCACTTCCGGTCGAAGTGCGCAGATTGAAATCGTAGCGCCAGCCTCCGACATAGAGCGTATAATCGCGCTCTAATGTAATGGGTTCCGCTCCCCTGCTGCCGCCAACTTCATAGACTGCGTGCACTTCCACCATACCGTTTCGAACTGCTTCTAACCGCCAATGATCCCCCTCATCTGTCACTGTGATCGGATCACGGGGATCTTCTTCACTCTCGTCAGGGTTAAAAGTCAATTCTGTGATCGTAAAAGTGGTCTCACCGCCGTCCGGAAACGCATTGTTTTCGATATAAGCGCCTCCCTGCTTAGATATGATCCTGTCCTCTCCAATGAACAGAGGTCTCTCATCGATTTCATCCCAAATATCCACGCGGGACTCGCGGATTTCAAAATCTCTCCACTCGTCATTTACTTCCTCACCGCCTATCCGGAGCGAGATCCTCGTGTCAATATGGTCGATTCCGTTGTCATACAGCGTCTCGCCGTCAAAGGTTATTTCATGCGTCCCGCTGTCATAGCTCCATCCGTCTCCCTCAGCGATGGAGTAGTCAAAACCGCTGTACTCGTCATAATGTCCCTGGCCAACTTCCGGCACCAGTTCGAACTCTATGCCGTCAAGTTCAGAAAGGTCGAACCCGAATGTCCGGGACCCGTCGGAATAGATCTTATCATTTCCTTCGATGTCATAATGGAAATTATAGTCTTTGCGGTTAAACCAATACTCTCTGTCCGCAGCCCGTTCGCCCTCATCATAAGCCACGATCCGGAAAGAACAGTCATAAGCGCGCCGCCTTGTGACCGTAAATGTTCCGTCCCCGTTATCCTTGATCTCATAAGCGTCTTCATCATATATCTCCGACTCAAATTCGATCTGGTCTCCGGTCAAAACATCGTATTCCTCACCACTTGCTCCGGGATATTCGCGAAGCTCAGGTGTGAGCGTAAATGATTCTCCTACATCGATATCGCCATCGATCCTCGTCGGCCACAATTCCAGATACTGATTATCCATACGGAGCCAATAATTGTTCTCCGCGACCTCTTCTCCCTCGTCACTGATGGTGACAACGACATTTACGTCAATTCCTTCCGGCCACTCTTCGGGAACGCCTTCAAAACTGACGACAGCCTTCCTGGGATCAGCCGCATCAGGAGTAACGGTGATCGCGTCACCCAGTTCCTCCCTGGCGTTGTCCTGGTGGATCTCTAAGTTCCAATCATAGGTGATCCCGGCCAGTTCTTCCTCAGAAGCACTATGGTAACGATTGTCGGCGGCGTCATAAGTCTCGAGTGATGCCTGTGCGGACATCGTCACAGTCCCTCCTTTGAGGACCATCTTGGAGCCGCTGTCGGTCCAGACATCGACGCCGTAGACTTCTCCGCCTACATAGAGGCGGAATACTTCGGTATGCCCTTCGCTGTCATCCCAATCCGTGTAGGTCACTGTCACTTTGCTGACGCCCATGTTCTTCGCGCGAAGCCGCCAGCCGTCATCCTCCTTCGCCTCTATTATGACAACATCTTCTCCTTCCTCGTCCTCCACCTCGACATCTGTAACCCACCTGTCTAAGTGTTCTCCGAACGGGTATTTCCCATTTTCAACATAGACCCGCTGATCGGTGATGACCCACTGCTCCCATCCGGGCAGAAGGTTTCTGTCATAAAAATCAAACTGATCCTCAACATAGGGCTCCCGAACATCAAATTCTATCTCGTGGGTATCGCTGAGCGGATAGCCGTTTACTTCCGCGCCAACGCGCACCTTTACCCAGTCTATGCCCTTTTGCCGCAGCTGCGCGCCGTCAATATAAAGGCGTCCCTGAGTCTGGTCGATCCGGCAGGCATCGGTCGCGTCCTCTCCTTCAGAGCCCTCTGCCTCTACCGTAAACTCAAACGGTACATCAATATTATAACCCTGCAAATAGCAGTACCAGGTATAGTCTCCGGTACTGTCCTCATACAGCGGGCCTAACCCATCCATATCGACATGGAGCCAGTAGTTATAATTCTCAAAGTAATAATTTCTCGGATCAGACCACCTCTCTTCGCCGTCCGCCGAAACTTTCGCCTTAAGTGAGTAGTTTGTTCCCAGATCACTGATACGGGTCACTGTATAAGAGCCGTCCCCATTATCCGTAATCCGGACACATTCATCATCATAATCCCACACATACTCGATCTCCGCGTTCTGAATCGCGATAAAATCTCCGTTTTCGAACCATCCCACCTCTGGTGTGACAGTTGTCTCATTACCCACTTTCATACCCGGATCAATTTCCTCAGGTATGACGCACAAAAGATGATCGTCAAGCACGGAAGCGGTCCCCTTCGCAGGAACCTTCCCTTCGGTCACAACCTCTTCGGCTGCAGTTTCTTCCACAGTTTCCGGCTCTGCCTGAACCTCTTCCGGCTCTTCTGTGCCGACCGCGTCCTCCCGGTCCGCGTCATCAGAGACAGTTTCCTTATCCTCCTCAGTTTCCCGGGCCGGATCCTCTGCGGACTCCTGAGTCTGAGCCGAAATCTCATCCTCTTCTTCCGGAACGGGATCCTCTGCGATCTCCTGAGCCGAAGCCGCTTCTGCTTCTTCCGGAGCGGAAGCATCCGGTTCCTCCGCCGCTTCCCCGATCTCTTCGGACTGCACGGGCTCTTCCGCTGTAACTTCCGCAGCGGTGCCGTCTGCTGTGATGTTCTCAGCAGCAAGCACCACGCCGTTCTGTGAAAAGACCAATACTCCGGCAAGCACAATAGCAAGTAATCTTCTCTTCATAGCACTCCCCTTACTGAAACGCCTTCTTTTTTATAACAGAGCCTTCCGCGGCGTTTCCTGCGAAATGCTCCATTTAGCACAATAGTTGGACAATGTGTCGGTTTTATCTTGCAATATACTAATATTTTCCACGGTTTTGAACAAAAAAGCAACTACATATGGGTACAAAAAAGGGCGGTCTTACGACCGCCCTGCGACATGCTGCTTACTCTGTGCTTACATTGATCCCGAACTCCTCCGGCCTGAATCTGGGACATACATTTTCCCTCGACGCTATGACCGAAGCCGCCAGTCTCGTTCCGATCACGCAGGCCTCCCCTACCGTCTTATTATAAGTAAGGCCGATCGCTACACCGGCAAAGAATGCGTCTCCCGCGCCGGTTGTATCCACGACGTCCACCCGGAGCGC
>CAMKAA010000055.1 GCA_946410365.1 uncultured Lachnospiraceae bacterium
CTGTTCGCGATCACCATGAACCTCCAGAGCAGCAGCACGAACATAAGCATGATGCTGATCGCGCCAAAGAGCCCCAGTTCCTCACAGATGATCGAAAAGATCATATCATTCTGCGCCTCGGGAATAAATCCCAGTTTCTGCATACTTTGCCCGAGTCCCTTGCCAAAGATCCCTCCGGATCCGATCGCATAAAGTGCCTGAATTGTCTGGTATCCCTTTCCGCTGGCATAAGCCTGCGGGTCCAGCCAGGCCAGGATTCGCTCACCTCTGAAACCGAGGGAGTTCGTGTCCGAAGCATTTACGATCACAACTACCAGCACTCCCGCCAGCACTATGACCAGCGCTCCCAATACAAAGTATTTGAGATAGTCCGGCGCAGCGACAAAGCACATTCCATATACGATCGCGACAACGATAATCGCGGAACTCAGGTTGTCCGTGATCCTCCACAGCATGATCGCGACTACCGTGCCCGGGATCATAGTAAAGATAAATCCCCTCAGCGTCCGCAGATTTTTTCTTCCCAGCCTCTCGATCAGCATGGCGGTGAAAATGATAACACCGATCTTCGCCACCTCCGCAGGCTGCAGCTGCATGGGAAGTCCCGGTATTCGGATCCATCTCTTGGCTCCGTTTACCTCCATGCCGAACGGGATGACCAGAAGGATCAGTCCGATCGAGACAAAATAGGCCAGCACGGAAAGCTTTTTCCACATCGTGTAGGGCACCGATGAGACCCAGGTCATAAGGACCAGTCCGAAGATCGTAAATACCAGCTGCCTCTTCAGATAAAAGGCCGAGTCGCCGTGATCGACGCTCGCCTCATAGGAGCTCGCCGAGTAAAGCATTACAAGTCCGAAAGCCAGAAGAAAAAGGACAATGAAAAGAAGACTGTAATCAAGCAGTCCTCTTCTCCTACCAAATCTTTCTCTTATCGTGTCTTGTATACGACTAAAAAATCTAACCATTATAATACAGCGCTTTCTCTATTTTGACTACACAAAATCAGGCCCAGATACCCAGAAGTGCAGCTGTACTTAATATGACCGTGACGATCGTAAAGATGGCGACCACCTTTACCTCAGACCATCCTCCCAACTCAAAGTGATGATGAATGGGTGCCATGCGGAAGATCCTCTTCCCGTGTGTCTTTTTAAAATAAGCAACCTGAATGATCACAGACAGCACTTCGATAAAATAGATGAATCCGACGATCGGAATGAAGAGCGGCAGCTGCAGAAGGTAAGCCATTGCAGTGACAAATCCGCCCAGTGCAAGTGAACCCGTATCTCCCATGAAGACCTTCGCGGGGTTCGCGTTGTAGATCAGAAATCCGAGGAGCGCGCCGATCATCGCGCCGCCGGCCGCAGCCGACCCGGAACCGGCAAACGCCGCGGCAATTGTAAAGAACAATGCCGTTGCAACCGTAACACAGCTGGCAAGGCCGTCAACACCGTCTGTAAAGTTCGTTCCGTTGACAGTAGCTACGGAAATGAACAGGAAAGCCGGAATATTGAGAAATTTGAGATCCAGATAAAGGCCGGGCACAAACGGCACCTTCATAGTGAGCGGGATCGCATTGATCTTCGTGATATAAAGCGCGAATAAAAGCGCGATCACAATCTGAAGAGCCATCTTCTGTTTGGCGCTGAGCCCGTCTGACTTTTTCTTCACCACCTTGAGATAGTCGTCAATGAATCCGACCAGGCCAAAACCTATAGAGAGGATCAGGACCGGAATCACTTCGGAGCCTCCGACGCCGGGCAGGAAGCAGGCTGTGATACAGGCTGCCGCAAGTCCGAGCAGGATCATGATCCCGCCCATATTCGGCGTGCCGGTTTTACTCAGATGACTCTGAGGCCCGTCCGTTCTCTCCGTCTGACCGGCCTTGACCTTGCGCAGAAACGGGATCAGGTATCTTCCTGAGATCGCGCTCACCGCAAATCCAACAAGCAGAGGTGCAACAATATTGATAAAAATCATTCCGCTGCGCATAATTTCGTTTATTCCTTCCTTATAAGAATCCGGCGCCTTTTTACTGATATGGTTCGCCCAGATCCCACTTATCCGAGGGCTCGTCTCCCGTATATGTGACCTCAAGGCCCCATTCTTCGAGTTCTTCTCTCTCTGCGTCAGTGACAGGCTCCGACATATAGATTCCCATATAAGGGAGCACTTCCGTGAGGATATTTCTGACGATCTCCGTCGCGAAAGTAGGGTCATCCTGTCCGTCCACATTAGGTCTGTCCACGACGACATAGCACGCGATCTGCGGATCCTCCGCCGGCGCGTATCCGATAAAGGAGACCACATATTCTCCGTTATCACGGGGAAGAGTCTCCGCGGTACCGGTCTTGCCGCCGATCCTGTATCCGGCAGGCCTCGCCGAAAATCCTGTTCCGTTGTGCCCCTCAACTACCTGGATCGTGTACTCTCTGATCAGTTCACTGGTCGATTCCGAGACAGTCTTCTTTAATACTCTCGGTTCGATCGTCTTAAGTGTTACGCCCGACGGGCTTGTGATCTTCTTTACGACATGAGGCTCATAGTAATTTCCGCCGTTGATCAGGGAGCAGAACCCGGCAGCCAGCTGTATCATGGTGCAGTCAAAGTTCTGTCCGAATGAATTCGTTGCCAGCATGGAGTCCGTCATCGTTGAATCAGAGACAAACTGATCTGTTCTCGCCTCATCAGCGAGGTCGATCCCTGTCCTGAGTCCGAAATTGTACACATTCTGGAATTTAGTGAAGAACTCCTTGCCGATCTTCTCAGCCATCTGCATCAGACATACGTTGCAGGACCACTCCACTGCCTGTCCCACTGTAAACCATCCGTCACCGTCTACGTTGTGGCATTTGATCTTGAAGCCGTCGATCATAAGGTAGCCGCCGCAGTAATACATATCATCAGGGCTCACCGTTCCGGTGTCAAGTCCCATTGCGACTGTGAAAGGCTTTGCAGTGGATCCCGGCTCATAGTACTCGCTGATGCAGAAATTTCTCCACAGCGCGTTCAGATATCTCGGTTTATCCTCCTCCGACATCAGCAGGATGTCTTTGTAGGTAAGGTAGGCGTCTGTCGGCTCGTCATTGGCATCCAGCTTGGGCATTCCCCAAAGAGCTGCCAGGTCAGACGGGTGATTAAGGTCAAAAAATGGCGTGCCTGCCATTGCCAGGATCTCGCCGCTGTTGACGTCCATGACAATGCAGCCGACATTATTGCTTCCCAGTCCCTCATGCTCGAGGCTTCTGTATTCATCGTTGTGCTTCTGCAGATATTTCTGGACAATGCTCTGAATATTCGCGTCCAGAGTCAGGATAAGGTTGTTTCCGTCCTTCGCCTCGATCATTGTCTCTTCAATATTGAGCGCGTCGTCGAGATAGCCGTATTTTCTGCCGATCGTACCGTTGAGCGTGTCGTTGTAATACTCCTCAAGGCCGCCTGTCCCGACATTTCCGCTTCCCGAAAAGCCCAGGACATCGCAGGCCAGTTCATTGTGAGGATAAATCCTCGAATAGCCGCTCTCGAACCAGATTCCCTTTATATTGCTGTATACTCTCTGTGCAGCGGGAACATTCGCCTTTTTCTCCGCAGCAATACCCTTCTCAACTTCATCGAGGTAATTCTTCCTGTCCTGATAGCTGAGATTCTTCAGCGCGATATAATACTGCGAGGAGGCGTGGTTCGTGATATACTCCCTGATCCGGCTTCTGTTGACACCCAGTTTCTCGAGCGCGTCCAGCGTAGGCTCCATATAGATGTCCTTCTCCAGGATCGCCTTCGAGTCCACGATCACGTTATAGACCAGCTGGCTGTCAGCAAGAACTGTCCCGTTGCAGTCTATGATCTTCCCCCTCTTGAACGGGATGATCTGATTCGCATAGGCCTGCTGGGAAAGGACCTGCATGGAGTACGCCTGTCCGTTGTCCCTGTTGACGAGGAATAATCTTACCCCTAATCCGATGAAAGCCAGCAGTACTATGGCTAATAGTACTACCAGCTTTCTCTGCATACTAATAGTGAATCGTTTTATTCCTCCGCGAGTATTCTTTCCATCTACTACTCTGTTCTTTCTCACTTTGTTTCCTTCAATCCGTAAGAGGTCACGGGGCAGTACCTGCTGCCCGCTCAGTTATCCAAATCGGCGATCTGATGGACTAAGTCGCCTTTGGTCTCAGAGTATACCACAATCTGGTCCTGATTGGCATACTTCATTCCAAATTCCTCGATTGCAATTCTTCTGATCTCCTCAAGGTCTACATTTCCGACGATCTCATTGTAGACTTCATTGTTGGAAGCCCGAAGCTCGGTGAGCTGGGATTCCAGCGAAGAGATCTGCTTATTCGTGTCGGATATGTCAGCTTTCAGTTTGATATAACCGACCAGGCACAGCGTGAGTACTACCACGAGCGAAGCAAGAAACATCGCATACCTGAGGTTCATCTGCATGGCGTGTTCCCTGCTCCTGCGGGCCACCATTCTCAGGTCTGCCCTGCTCCTGTGGACTTCCTCCTGGGAGATCTCCGACCAGAAATCATCCGGAGCAGCTGTACCGTTGATAAAGGACTGCCTGTTGCCGGCAAAAGAGCCGTGATAAATGCTGTCGCTCTGTCTGTTCTTCTTTTTATTACGGTTTGATCCCCGTGTAGCTCTGACCATGTCCGCCTCCCAAAGATAGCCTTCGTCACTTCCGTACTGTATTAATATTTCTTCTCAAATACGCGCAGCTTCGCGCTCGCTGAGCGTCTGTTCACCTTTAACTCTTCCGCACCCGGCGCGATCGCCTTGCGGGTAACTACTCTTCCCTTGGATTCCCTGCCGCATACGCACACCGGAAACTCCGGCGGGCAGATGCAGGGCTTCTCGTTCCTCTTAAATGCAGTCTTGACAATGCGGTCTTCCAGCGAGTGGAAAGTGATCACGCAAAGCCGTCCTCCCGGCTGCAAAAGATCGATCATCGTATCCAAAGAGTCTCTGAGCACATCCAGTTCCCTGTTGCATGCGATGCGGATCGCCTGAAATGTTCTCTTGTCAGGATTGCCGCCCTTCTCCCTCATCTTCGCGGGGATCGACGCCCTGATCACCTCACTGAGATCGCCTGTTGTCTCAAGGGGACTCTTATCCCGTCTGCGCACAATGTTCGCGGCGATCCTTCCGGCACACCGCTCCTCGCCGTATTCTCTGAGGATCCTCGCGAGCTCCTCCTGAGGCCAGGTATTGACGATCTCCCTGGCTGTGAGTGAACTGCTCTGATCCATCCTCATATCGAGAGGCGCGTCCGTCCTGTACGTGAATCCTCTCTCGGGGTTGTCCAGCTGGTAGGAGGATACCCCCAGATCCAGAAGTATACCGTCCACAGCCGTAATGGAAAGATCCTCGAGCACCTCTTTAATATGCTCATAATTGTCATGTACGATCGTCACCTGGTCCCCGAAGCAGCTGAGCCGCTCTCCGGCAGCACGGATGGCGTCCGTATCCTGATCGATGCCGATCAGCCTTCCTCCGGACGTGAGCCTCTCCAGTATGTGGAAAGAATGCCCACCGCCCCCGAGGGTCCCGTCTACATATATTCCGTCCGGCCTGATCGCCAGATTATCCAGAACTTCCTCCAGAAGTACCGATGTGTGTTCAAATTTCAAATCCGTTCCCCAGCATCTCTTCTGCTATATCGTTGATCTCATCGCTGGACATATTCTCTTCCCATGATCCGCGGCTCCAGATCTCGATCCTCGAACCCACGCCCACAAGAACAACATCCTTATCGATCCCTGCGGCTTCCCTGAGGTTGCCCGGGATCAGGACGCGTCCCTGCCTGTCGGCTTCCGCCTCATTGGCTCCGGAGAGGAAGAAACGCACCAGCTGTCTCTGTTTCTTAACATTGTAGGGGAGGCTGTTCAGGCGGGAGACAAACTTCTCCCAGTCCTCCATTGTATAAATGCACAGACAGGGATCCAGGCTTCGCGTGATCACGAACCTGTCCCCTAAGGCTTCTCTGAACTTGGACGGAATGATCAGTCTCCCTTTGCCGTCAAGAGAATGACTGTATTCTCCCATGAACATGTTGCACTTCCCTCCACTTTGCACCACTTTTCTACACAATCATACCAAGCGGCCTGCCCTTTTTCAATAGTTCGAGAAAAATAAAGCGTACACAAAACAGAGGGTACCTTTCAGCCCCATTCAAATCATTCCCTGCAGCGGTCCCCGCCTCGGGATCCTATCCGTCCGTTCACAGCAGCTCCGGCGCGCTCAAAGTCACTTCGCGCTGTCCGTTCCTGCCTTCTCTCTGCTTGCGATCCTGAGCCTTATGACCAGTTCTGCGCAGATCGCGGCAGCTGCCATCACAAGCCCCAGCACCATAGAAACCGGGATCGCAGTCCCTGTGATATACAGCTGATCGGTCCTTATCGACTCGATCAGAGCTCTTCCGATCCCGTAACCGGCAAAATACAGAAGGGCGATCTCTCCGTCAAACTTCTTG
>CAMKAA010000056.1 GCA_946410365.1 uncultured Lachnospiraceae bacterium
GCCTTGGATGTCGTTCCTGAGGTAAAGATGATGCAGGCAGGAGAATCTGAAGAAAGATTTTCCAGATTACTGTGCATTTCCTGCAGAGGAAGGCGCTTTTTGCCCTCCTCAGAAAAGCTGTCCGGCTTTAACCATTTGCCGGCTTCTCTCTCTTCAATATGGAGAAAATGTCTAATCTTCGGCGTTCTCTTGCGGATCTGGGGGATCAGCTCGTCAAAAATAGTGCCGCGGGCCCCGGACCCATAGAAAAGTACTTCCACATCCGCCCGGTCAAGCTGATCGATCATTTCATCCTGACTGTTGGCGGCATTGAGGACGACCACCACAGCACCGATCTTGTACAGAGCAAGCACTCCCTGTGCAAACGCCGGAGAATTCTGGCTCCAGATGCCGACATGTGTGCCTTTCCGAATGCTGTACAGGCTCATAAAACGCGCCGCCAGAAGATCCGTCACCTCATCCAGTTCCGACCATGTGCAGCTCCAGTCTCCGAATTCAATTGCAGTTTGCTGTCCTACCTTTGCCGCTGTCTCTTTGAGGCAGCCGCCGATTGTCTTTTGAACCAGTTCCATAGATCGCTCCTCCGGTGAACATACGTATCCGGATTCCGCGGGCAGGGATGCCTGCCCGCTATCCGGCTTATGATAATTACAGCAGGTCCTTGAAGGTCTCGATCGCAGTTCTTGCCTGCTCGTAATTAACCATCTGACGGTCTACTTCGATCAGAACGCAAGGGATCTCTGCTTCTGCGCATGCGCGCTTGATCAGAGGATAATCGAATTCCTCGGGATCACAGAACTTGGTCAGGACAACCAGTACGCCCTGTGCCTTAGCTGCCTTCGCGTCGCTGACGATCTTGTCAACGCGCTTTTTCTCTACATCGTAGAGAACGCTGCAGTTGTCCATAGCGCAGAACTTGGAAGCGAGACGGTCCAGCGCGGTTTCGCCCTCTGCGGGTGCGTCTGTGCGGTACTGTCTGCTCTCAGCCGCGACGTCGTCGCAGACGATCTGCATGCCGTTGTCGTCCAGGATCTCAAGGAGTCCGGGAGCGTCGGCGAGGATACCGCTGGTCATGATGCGGATCTTATCCTCTGCAGGAGCTTCTGCTTCAAGAACTGCCAGCAGTTCGTTCACGAGAGCTGTGTGCTCTTCTTTTCTCATGAAGAAAGCGCTCTTGAAGATATCGCTTCTCTGTGCGCATGTGATCTCGGAATGCGCTGCCAGTGCGGGAACCAGCGCTCTCATCGCCGCGTTGTGGGCGTTGAAGACTTCGATAGACTCAGCGAGTTTCTCGTCGTCAAACTTAAGGCCGGTCGCCTCTTCAAGCCCCTTGATCACGTATTCATAGCCGGCCTTTGTGAATGTGTGGCCGAAAGCGGGCTTTCTGTTCTGGGGATAGGTCATGGCAATAAAGGGGATGCCCTTAACCGCGTATTTCCAGTTCTGTCCGATAACTTTAAGGGAATCGCACAGGCTGGGGATCACGATTGCGGACGCTCCGTCGTATACGCCCTTGATTCCCAGCTCGACAATGCTCTGCATGATCGTGCAGATAAATGCCGGGAAGTATTTTTTGGCCTCGTTGATCTGAACGTCTGCTCCCCAAACGCCCATGGGAACCATCCCCATAGAATGGATGATCTCTTCGGGTGTATAGACAGGAGCCGTCAGAACTACCTTGCGGCCTTCTGCCAGATATTTGTCCATCAGCTTCCGGGGGCTTGTTACAGCCTCATGGAAGCAAGCGAGTAATTCCTGTTTGTTCATTTATTCCTCCTTTTTCCGGAATGTGCTGTGTAAGTTACGCTGTCAGGCCGCATGGGCGGCCGTCAAAATAGCGCTTCCCGCCATCACTTCCGTGCTTCCATAATTTCCATAAGTCCCTGGACGCGGGTGTCATACTGCGCCTCAGAGAAGTTGCGGGGATCTGCCTGGTCGCCGTCGAAGCTTGCCACAGGGATGTCGCACTCTTCGCCGATCTGGCGGCTCATCTCATACATGAATCCGCTCCAGAGCTTGCAGCTGCGGTTGGTGTGGACCAGAAGGCCTTCGACCTTGTTGTTCTTGCAGAGCGTGACGCGCTTGTCGCGTGCGTACTCGAGGTTGATGGCGTTCGGCACCTTGCAGTATGCGCGGCACATATCGTCGAAGTCGTCATAAATGAATCCGAAAGCGTCGGCGTAGATGGTGGTTACCATGTTGATGCCTCTGCTCTTAAGTCCTGTGGATGTCACGCGAAGCCAGGGCCAGCATGCGATGCCTTCGAACATGATCCTGTACTTCTCTTCCGTACGGAATGTGCTGACGCCCTTCTCGTGGTTCTCTTCGTACTCCTGATACAGCTTCTCCATAGCTTCCGCCGCTTCAAGTTTGCCGCGGGCGGTGACCATAACTGCCATGTGGTTGAGCAGGTCGAAGCCGTTGAAAGGTGAGGGCTCATAGTGAGCGCAAGCGGTAGCCTTGAGCCATGCGCGGCTGGTTCTTCCGCTGATCTCTCTGACTTCGTTGTACTTCTCTTCGCTCCACTTCTTGCCGGTCAGCTCCTCGAGCTGCTTGATGGCTGCGCGGAACTGGTCGCGGACATAGGCGACTTCAGCGTCAGAAACTTCGTAGTCAGGGTTGAAGGGGATGTCGATCATGATCATGGGGATATTAAGTTCCTTCGCCAGGTTCTCATACCACTTGATCATGCAGTTGCAGATATTGTTGCAACAGAGAAGGAAATCGGGCTGGGGCATATCCTGCTCCGGCGCGCTCTTGACCTTGGCATAGGCAAGGCTGATCCTTGCGTACGCGCAGATGTCGTTGGAATATCCGTCTGCTTCACTGATGTTGCACATGCGCTCGCCGGCGCCGCGGGCCGCGATACCTGCTGCCTGGTTCTCAGGGTAAACTACTGCCAGGCCGAGAGTTTCGGGAATTTCTACGGGGAAGTTACTGGAGCACCAGCCTACCATTTCACCGCGTTCCTTAGCAGCCTGCGCGGAAGAATATGCTTCTGCTGCGATCTTGCCAAGTCTTGCCTTCGCTGAATTCGGATCCAGCGGCGGACGTTTTTTCTTAACTTCTTCTGCCATGTCGATCGATCCTTTCTATTATTATTTCACTTGTTTCTGGTATGCATAAAGCGCTGCGCCGATCGCTCCGAACAGCTGGGCCTGAGGAGAGAACAGTATGGGCTGCCCAATGCTGCGGGAAAGCGCGTTCCTTACGCCTGCGTTCTGCGCAACGCCTCCGCTCATACAGACATCCGGAACAATATTGATTCGTTTGGCCAGATTTCCCACGCGGACCGCAACACTGCTGCAGATTCCCGCGATCAGGTCCTCCATCTCCACGCCGTTGGCCAGCTGGCTGATCACCTCGCTCTCCGCGAATACCGTGCAGGTACTGGAGATCTGGGCCGGGTTTACAGATTTTTCGCAGTACTGCGCGAATTCATCCACCGGCACGACCAGTATGTTGGCCATGACGTCCAGAAACCGCCCTGTTCCGGCCGCGCATTTGTCGTTCATGAGGAAATTGCTCATACGGCCCTTTTCGTCCAGGGAGATCACTTTAGCGTCCTGCCCGCCGATGTCGATGATCGTGCGGACTGTGGGGAAAGTATGGTGCGCGCCCAGTCCGTGGCAGGACAGTTCGCTGACGTTATAGTCCGCGCCCTCATAGCGGTTGCGGCCATATCCGGTAGCAGCTGTAGCTGCAAGGTCATCCCATGTGACGCCTGCGTTTTCCAGCGCCTGGCTCACTGCCAGTTCCGGGCTCTTGGTGCCGATGCCTCCTACCAAAAGAGAGGTGCCGACAATATTTTGACCATCTTCCATGACCACACATTTAGATGTGGTCGATCCGATATCGATTCCGAATGTATACATCTTTTATTCCTTGTCCTGCCAGATATACAGGGAGCCGTCAGCCAGCATCTGGTCGACCTTCTCGTCTGTGTAGCCGATTTCCTTGAGGATCTCGCGGCCCTGCTCGCCGATCATAGGAGCGGTTCTGCCGTCGATGTCGCCCTCGGATTCAAGACGGACGGGTGTGTGAGTTGCCTTGCGGACTACGCCGTTGGGGCAGGTTACATCGTAGAAAGCGCCGACAGCGTGTGCCTGAGGGTCGTTCATGATGTCTTCCCAGCTGAAAGCGATGCTGTGAGGGATGTCGCCCTTTCTGAGGATCTCATCCATCTCCTTGACGTCGTGCTCAAGGAATGTCTTCTGGATCTCGTCCATGAACTCCTTGATCAGGCCGTTCGCGATCATCTCGGACTGAGGATAGTACTTACCGCAGTCGATCAGGTCCTGCCTGCCGATAGCCTTAAGGAACTGCTCGAATCTTACGTTATAATCAGGGCATGCGCACTGGATGATACGGTCATCAGCTGTGCGGTATGCGCCGTTGAAGGGATTCATGTTGTCATAGATGGAAATGGGGTACTTGCGGGCCTGACCGTCGTACTGCACGCCCAGAAGCATCATGGACATGTTGAAGATAGCGGTCTCGTAAAGGCTCGTTGTTACGAAGTCGCCCTTGCCGGTGGTCTCTCTGTTGTAGAGAGCGGTGATGATACCCATAGCGAGCATCAGACCGACGTTGTTGTCGCCAAGGCCGGGGATCATGGTGATGGGGTCATTTCCTCTGCGGCGAAGGTTCTGTGTATAGCCGCCTCTTCCGAAGAAAGCTGTGAAATCATAACCGGGAAGATCCTTGTCGGGGCCGGTCTTGCCATAGCCGAGGATCATAGCGTAAATGAGCTTGGGATATCTCTCTTTGAGGGTCTCATAGTCAAGACCTGCTCTCTGAAGAGCGCCCAGTCTCCAGTTTGTGAGAAGTACGTCAGCGCCGTCGAGGAGTTTGAAGAGAGCTTCTTTGCCTTCCTCGGTCTTGGTGTTGATGGAGATGCAGCGCTTGTTACCATTCAGATATTCCCAGGCAACATTCTCTTTGATGTTCTGAGGACGTCCTTCCTGCTCCTGTGTGTAGCGGATCGGGTCGCCCTTGGGGGACTCTACCAGAATTACGTCTGCGCCGTGATCTGCCAGATAACGTCCTGTAGCTGCAGCTGCGATAAAGTTTGCCAGCTGAATAACTTTGATACCTTCCAGTGCCTTCCTCATCTTTTCTCTGTTCCTCCTTCCGGATGCTGCTTCGCTGCGCTCTTCTATATGTACTTTTCAGTACTTCAATATTTTGGCGGCGAAGTGTGTTTTTTATTTAACAATAGTATAACTGCGGCACCCACGCTCCCTCCAATAAGCGTTTGGAATCACTTTACAAGTAAAACCTTATAGTAATTATCAAATCTTTTGATATTTCGTTTTTTTTTCTCTATTGCTATAATAAAATCCGTGAGTTGATAAGTATTTGCTTATGAATTTATTTCAAAACAGTTGCTGCCGGCCAGTCCCCCAAACCTTCCCCGGAAGGCATAGTTCTGACAGCATCATTTCGGCAAAGGAGTTCGCACAATGACCACCAATCAGCTAAAGTATTTCATTACAGCTGCAGAAACTCTAAGCTTCACGGAAGCTGGCAAACTGCACTATATTTCACAGACCGCGATCACTCAGCACATCCAGTCTCTGGAGGAGCAGCTCGGCGTCAAGCTGTTCGCGCGCGAAAAAAAGCGGGTGCACCTTACACCCGCCGGAGAGATCTTCTATATGGAAGCCAAAGCGATCCTGGAGAGGAGCAAGATCGCGGTAAACAGAGCCCGAAACGCCGCGGACGGAATCTCAGGCTCCCTGAATATAGGATATGTAAAGGGACAATGTTTTTCCCGCATCACTCCTCTTATAAAGAAGTTCTATTTACAGAATCCTTCCGTAAAGTTCCAGATCTACCGTCAGGCACATCTGGATTTACTTATGAACCTTGAGAAGGGGAAACTGGATTTTATCTTCAACATTGTATACGGCAACACGGATCTCACCAATTTCTCTTATCAGCGTATTGGCAGAGACCGGCTCTATGCGGTTCTTCCGCCCGGGCACCCCTATTCTCAGCTCTCCTCGATCCGCCGCTATGACCTGAGGGACGAACCTTTCCTGCTGACTAAATATTACGACGACCCCTCTGCCAAAAAATACGGCCATGTCATTCCGGACAAATACGCGGAGTCAGGCTTCATCCCCAGAATTGACTCACGCTCTTCCGACGCTGAGACTCTGATGATCCTCGTCTCCACCGGCATAGGCATCACCATCCTTCCTGAGTCCATTGTGAGCACCCTGGGACACTCCACAGATCTGTCCTTTGTCCCACTCGAAGGCGATCATGAGTATGTGGATATCCTGGCCATCTGGAAGGACAACACTTCCAACCCCGTCACCCATGTCTTCAAGGACTTCGTGCTGAAGGAATATGGGGTGGAGGAATAATAAAAAAACAAAATCGACCTCTGGGGTAGTTTGTCCCCACTTGGGGACAAACTACCCCAGAGGTC
>CAMKAA010000057.1 GCA_946410365.1 uncultured Lachnospiraceae bacterium
GCCGACAGACACTGGGAGAATGACGGGAAAATGGTGATCCCTGAGGCAATGGTACAGTGGAGAGACATGATGGATTCCTTCACGAAGAATGCCTATCACAATAAGACGCAGATCGGTGAAAAGGAATGGCTGGCGGATCAGGGCCCTGCGGGAAAGGTATTCTGCTTCTTCAGGGCGATAAATGATATAGATTCGAGGATGGCAGCCTATTCTCTGGCAGATGCAAATATGGCTCCGGAAGAGGGAAACGGCATTTACGGTGATTACGCGGTCTGCTGCGGTCCTCAGTCATACTGTACAGGGGGAGTCTGGATCCTGGCCGCACCCAGTACCGACAATCTGCTGCTTGACAGAGAGATCATGGAGAATCTCACATGCAACAGCACATTGCTGTACAAGATCGCACAGAATGAAGAGATCTTCACCAATACAGTCTCCGGTATGAGAAGACTGGCCGGAGAGAACAAGACGGACACCTTCCTTGGGGGACAGAATCCTTTTCAAGTCTATTATGAGGCGGCATCTCGGCTTAATTGCCTTCCCGCCGGCAATTATGACAGGTGGATGGGAGACACGTACAGGAACAATATGATCAAATCCTTTACCGGCGAATTGGAACGGGATGAAGCAATGGACCTGTTCTATACGAGGGTAAGGGACAGATATCCGGAACTGGACATAGACAACTGACAAAAAAGTGAGGAGGAAAGGCCCATGAACAAATACATTGCTGCGCTGCTCACGGTAGTATTATTGATGAGCCTGACTGCGGGGTGCGGATCGTCCGGATCCAAGGAGGAAGCTGCCGGAACAGCCGGCACGGAGACAGATGCCGCACAGAGCAGTACTGCCGATGCATCTGCCGGTTCAGAAGCGGAAGCCGAAAAGGCGCCGGAAGCAGAGGCCTTCAATATTTACAGCATCGGAGAAGACTTTAAAAACAGGGTTCAGGATTTCTATCCGGGTTATGAGCCGACAGGAGATAACAGCGGCCTGATCTCGGGAGTGCCTATTGTATGGCATGTCTACACGGACGCATCGGAATACAGGGATGTTCTTGATGAAAGGCTCGGATCACAGGAAGGGGATCCGGCAGAAGAAGCCGATCCTGATGACAGGATCGACCTGTTTGTCGTTGAAGAGGCTTTCCTGAGAGATTACGTGGAATCTGCCCGCTCCATGGATGTAATAGGTGAAGTAGGGCTGCCGCAGGAGAGTCTTTCAGACCAGTTCCTTTATACACAGCAGATGGCGACCGATGCTGACGGGAAATTAAAGGCCGTGTCCTGGCAGGCTACCCCCGGCGTTTTTGCATATCGAAGATCGATCGCAAGAGAAGTGCTGGGGACCGATGACCCTGAAAAGGTTCAGGAAGCGGTCTCGGATTGGGAAACATTCGCAGATACGGCGGAGACTGTTAAAGATGCCGGATATTATATGCTCTCCGGTTATGAGGATGCTTATCGTGTTTATGCCGATAATGTGACCAGCGCATGGGTGGAGAACGGGGCGCTCAATATAGATCCCCATCTCGAAGACTGGGCAGTACAGACGCGGGAATTCGCGGAAAAGGGGTACACGCACGGGACAGAGCAGTGGAGCGATGAATGGAGAGCTGACCATACGGGTGACGGTGAAGTTTTCGGCTTTTTCTATTCGAGCTGGGGAATCCATTATACTCTGCAGACCAAGGCGGAAGGCGAGGAGGACAATGCGGAGAGTGCCACAGGGGACTATGCAGTGTGCAGAGGCCCTGAGCCAAGCCATTACGGAGGACAGTGGATCGTCGCTGCAAGAGGCTGCGGAAATACGGAGCTTGCCCGGTCGATCATGAAGACGCTTACCTGTGATCCGGATGTAATGAAGAAGATCACGAAGGATATCCGCGAATTCACAAATACCGTCAGCGGAATGACGGAATTGGCACAGAGCGATTACAAGGCAGAGGTTCTGGGTGGTCAGAATCCGATCCCTGTCTATGTGGAATCTGCAAAACTGCTCAGCAAGATGCACACTACGACCTATGACGATGATCTGGATACCGGTTTTCAGGTAACCATGCAGGACTATTTTGCCGGCAAAGTTTCAGAGATCGATGCCCTTGAAACGTTCAGAAAAGTTGCGCTCAGCAGATATGAAGAACTGCTTGATATCGCCGGAGACGAGGAGGAAGAACAGTAAAACCAAACGCGCGGGAGAAAGTCTCCCGCGCGTTTTTATACTAAATCAGCAGCTGCAGCTTGTGAGGGGACACATCGATCGTGATCTCACTGGACTTGCAGGTGACTTCTCCGTCTGTATGAACCCAGAGAGGAACAGCGCTTCTGATCGTGAAGCTCTTTCCCTTGTCTGAGAAAAGGCCCTTGAATCGAAGATGGTTCCCGTTGTAAGCGGTCGGGAAGATCCTGAAAAAGTTCATGCGGTTAAGGTCTCCGGCGCCGAACAGCCCAAGGACACCGTCATTGTTTACAGCGTCGGGACAGAACTTGAAGCCTCCGCCCTCGTAACAAGTGTTCATGACAACTGCAAACAGAGTGCGGGGCCTGAATGTTTCGCGTCCGTCGCAGGTGATCTTCATTCCTGTCATGGGACTTGCCAGGATCATATGGACTGCCTCGGAAATATAGATCAGCTTGCCCATGTGAACGCTGTTGAGAATGGTCTTGAGACCGGAACTGTCAGCCCTCTGACACACGGCAGCATCAAAGCCGATCCCTGCGCTGATATTAAAGAGCCTCACTCTGCCGGCTGACGAATAAGACCTGCTGTCTTCAGAATTAGCGGGTGTCTCTTCCAAAGGTTTGTGTGTAATGGGATCCAGAAGGGATGACTGATTGTGATAGGTGATCCTTCCAATATCACAGGTGCGGACAGTCTTCCCTTCAAGAATAGAATTGACCAGCTCATCCCTGCTCTTTTTAATTCCGAGACCCTTGACCAGGTCATTGCCGGAGCCGATCTGAATGAAACCTACCCTTGTGCGTTCAAAATCCTGAATGCCGTTGACAACGGCATTCATTGTACCGTCTCCGCCGAGTACGACCAGATTACATTCTTCTCCTTGTGAGGTGAGTTCCCTGCATATCTGTTCAATAGTATTGTCGGAGGATGAAAAATGCACCTTATAAGGAACGCCGCTCTGCCTGAAGCGTGATTCTAATTTATCCCATTTGCTCTTGCCGCGTCCTGAACTGCTCGATGGATTTACTATAATGTGAAACATGTATGCCTCCGCTTTACCCGAAAAAAGGCGATGATTCTTACAAATATATTAGCACATTCCCTTTTAACTTTGGCGTTTTTGACAGAACCTTTTGGAAACAGATATGGTAATATGAATTTGTAGGCAGAGTAGGACTGTGCGCGTGAAGTGCCGGGTGGACAGGGAGTTGTCATCCGGACGAAAGGCTTGGGGTATTTCCCGGGCTTGCGGTGCACGGCCCGCATCCCGCTGCTGCATAGAATGTGAGATTGGATCTCCTTATGTAGCATGGATCATTTCGGCTGTGTAAGGAGGTTTTATTATGGCTGAGAATGAAAGATTCATGTCAGGTTCCCTTTGGCTGCGGTCTCTGGGAGAATTCAAAAGGCTCAATGTGGTTGTGTTCTGCGGCATGATGTGCGCGCTGGCAATGGTGCTCAACATGGTGGCATCGATCAATGTGGGACCGTATATCAGAATCGGTTTTTCCGGTCTCCCGAATCAGGTGGTAGCTTATCTGTTCGGGCCGGCTGTGGGCGGGATCTTCGGAGCCGCTCTCGATGTGATCAAATATCTGATAAAGCCGGACGGCGCTTTCTTTCCGGGGTTTACAGTGAGCGCAGCTCTCGGAGGGATCATATACGGCGCATTTCTTTATAAAAAGAAGATTACCGTGTACCGCGTATTTGCGTCGCAGCTTTTGGTGAAGATCGTAGTCAACATCCTGCTCAACACTCTTTGGCTCAATATGCTGTACGGAAAGGCTTTCCTGGCGATTCTGCCGGGCAGAGTCATTTCCAATGCGGTCATGCTGCCGATCGATACGGCGATCATGTTTTTTATGCTGCAGGCAGTGGACAGAACGATCAAGAGATATTTTGACGAGAAACAATAAGTAAATGAGGAAGAACTGTCTTCGGACAGTTCTTTTTGTTTTCATATTCAATTCAGCACCCTCAAGGCCCAAATGCTTCGCTTTTCCGGGGTGCTGAATTTATATCAAAATGCTATTTTTTGACAGAATTGGCAGATATTGGCGAACAAAGGTATAAAAGGTCGCAATCCTGCTATTGCTGAGATTTATTTCTGAAATCTATAATGACAATGTATAAATGAAAAATGCATGTTTATATTTCGAAAGGGAGATACAATGGCGGTTACAGTTTCAGAAAACGGAAGACTTATTACAATACATACTGCAAATACGTCATACCAGATGAAGGCGGATAAATACGGAGTGCTCCTTCATCTCTACTACGGACACAGGATTGAGGGCTCCATGGAGTACCTTCTCACATATGCGGACAGGGGATATGCCTCCAATTTATACGACTGCGGCGAGGACCGCACCTATTCGCTGGATATTCTTCCTCAGGAATTTCCTGTATCGGGGACAGGCGACATGAGGAGCACGGCCCTTGTCGTGGAGTACGGAAACGGGATTGAGGGGTGTGATCTGAGGTTTTCCGGATACATGATACGGGATGGGAAATACAGCCTGAAAGGGCTGCCTGCCGTCTATGCTGATAAATACGAAGCTCAGACGCTGGAGATCCTGCTTAGGGACACAGCAGGTCTTGTGGAAGTGACACTTTTGTACGGTGTCCTGCCGGAACTCGATATCATCACAAGGAGCGCAGTGATCCGCAACACTTCCGGGGCTGAAGTGCGGCTGGACAAGGTGATGAGCGCGAATCTGGATTTCGTGAGCGGGAATTTTGACCTGATAACATTTTACGGACGCCATTGTCTGGAGAGAAATTTCCAGAGGACACCCGTGGCGCATATGGAGCAGTGGATCGGAAGCAGGAGAGGAATGTCCTCCCATCATTATAATCCCATGATGATCCTGGCAGACAGAGATACTACCGAAACTGCGGGCAGCTGTTATTCCATGCAGTTTGTTTACAGCGGCGGCTTCAGCGGCTGTGCCGGCATGGACCAGGTCGGACAGACCAGAATGCAGCTCGGCCTGATGCAGGAGAAGTTTTCCTATCCCCTTGCACCCGGCGAATCCTTCACAGCACCCGAAGTGATCATGAGTTATTCGGGAGAGGGCCTTTCAAAGCTTTCCAATAATCTTCAGGAGTGCATACGCAGGCATATCTGCCGCGGAAAGTGGAGAGACAGGATCCGTCCGGTGCTCCTCAACAGCTGGGAAGCCTATTATATGGATTTTGACGGCGCAGATATTCTGGCGCTTGCAGAACAGGCTGAGAAGCTGGGAATGGATATGCTGGTCCTGGATGACGGATGGTTCGGAAAGCGCAATGACGATTCCGCAGGACTTGGAGACTGGTACGTCAATGAGGAAAAACTCGGCGGAGAAATGAAGGAACTCATTTACTGGGTTCACAGAAAAGGGCTCAAGTTCGGGCTTTGGGTGGAACCTGAGATGGTCAATGAAGACAGTGACCTTTACAGGGAACACCCCGACTGGGCGATGGTCATTCCCGGAAGGAAACCTGTTCTGGGCAGAAATCAGCTGGTGCTCGACTTTTCCAGAAAAGAAGTTGTAGATCATATTTTTGAGAGCATCTGTAAGGTCCTGGACCAGGAGCCTGTGGATTATCTCAAGTGGGATTACAACAGGTGTATCACCGATGTGTATTCCCGTACGGCATCAGACCAGGGAAGAGTTCTTTACGACTATATCTTGGGACTATATGATTTCCTCGAAAGACTGACTGCGAGATACCCCGATATGCTGATCGAAGGCTGCAGCGGCGGCGGCGGACGTTTTGATGCCGGCATGCTGTACTATACTCCTCAGATATGGTGCAGCGACAACACAGATCCGATCGACAGGCTCCTGATCCAATATGGAACTTCATTCGGTTATCCTGCCGGCTGTATGGGCGCCCATGTCTCAGTGAGCCCCAATGAGCAGGACGGAAGAGTGACGCCTCTGAACACGAGAGGAATCGTTGCCATGTCCGGATCCTTCGGATACGAACTCAATCCTGAGAAACTCTCCGAAGAGGACAAAAAAGAGATCAGACGGCAGATCGCGAAAAGAAACGAACTGGCGCATCTGATCTACAACGGGAAATATTACCGGCTGAGCAATCCCGGTGAAGGAGAGTCCGCCGCATGGGCCTTTGTCTCTGAGGATCAGAGTGAAGCCCTCATTAATTACGTGAGTCTGCAGATCCATGGAAACAGGCACGTCACATACATTCGTTTGTGCGGCCTTCAGTCCGGCGCGATCTACCGCGATAAGGAGACCGGCAAAGAATA
>CAMKAA010000058.1 GCA_946410365.1 uncultured Lachnospiraceae bacterium
AACATGTTTCAGCAGGGCCTTGTTCCCCGTACTTCCAGCCATCGATTAATGCCTACAATTTGATGAATTAATCAGAAAAATCAGATAATTTAAAAATAAATAAGTAAGTTGTTGACAAATTGTACCTCGTTTAGTACAATAATCTCACAAAGAAAAACAAAGCAAACAGAAAGGAAAGGACAGATAACTCCACTGGAGAGCCGAATATTAAAGGTAACTTTAGTAACCAGCCCAGTAAACTACAAACATCCGAATTAAGTACACGAAGATCGCGGTGAATTTCATTAGAGCAGAATATTTCTTTTATCATCAGGAAATAAATCTGATAGCTGCCTGATCGATCAATGAATCCGATGTCAACCGGAAACAAAGAAAGACAGACAAGCGAATAAAATGAATCTAATAAGATGAAAACCCGATATCTAGAACTGATCGGAAACCGGAAAGGTACAGGATGAGAAGTATCCGGATCATATCCCATATTTCAGATCATCGCACCGATCAAATAGTAGATCAGATTCATTTATAGAAGGGTAAGTTCTTAAAGGAAACATTTTCAGAATTATCGAATATGACAATAGAAAGCTTCCAAAGAGGGTCGACACTCAGGTTGCAGAGCATTCAGCCATGAACATCGCAGTACAATCAGTACAAAATGAGAAAAGGTGGAAAGAAGAGGATCATACAGAAAGTGCTAAGGAGGAATAAGCCATTGGACAAAGCACATTAAGAAAGGGTACCGGTCGTAAAGAAGATCAGTACCCTTTCTTATTGCGTTTTCTTGTTTTGCCTGTGCTGTCATGGTACTCTCGAATTAAGCTGAACAAAAAGATGATCAGCCGCATGAATGAGCACTGGAAAAATCTGAAATGAGGCTTCAAATGGAAGAATATACTTTCGATGCGTTCATAAGCTATAGTCACCGCGATCTGAGCTGGGGAACATGGCTCCAGAAAAAAATTGAGACATTCCGGATCCCGAAGGATATGAGAGGAGACAGGCCGAAGGGACAGGGACTTCGCGTCTTCAGGGACCAGACGGATCTGGCGGGGACGGAGCTGCAGGACTCTCTGAGGCAGAACCTGGATACTTCCCGGTATCTGATCGTGCTCTGCTCGCCGGCGAGTGCCGCTTCCTCCTGGGTAAATGAGGAAGTGAAATACTTTGTCTCATTGGGAAGGGTTTCAAGGATCATTCCCTTTATTGTGGGCGGGGAGCCGTTGAGTGAAGATCCGGCAATGGAGTGCTTTCCTCCCGCGCTGCGGAGCCTTGAGGACCACGTGCTGCTCGGCGCGAATATTCAGGAGATTGGAAAGGATAAAGCGTTTCTAAAGACAGTCTCGATCCTTCTCGGCGTTCGGTTCGGGAGGCTTGTGGACCGCGAGAAACAGAGAAGGATACGCACTGCGCTGATCACTGCAGCTGTAACTGCTGTGATCGCATCGACAGGCGGCGCATTGCTGTGGCGCAATGCGGTGATCTCCCAAAAGAACCGTCAGCTCAATTATGACATCTACGGCGCCGCGATCGTGTCGATCAGCAGAAAGGATGTGATCGAGCCGGAGGACGTCGCTTTTTTGCGGGCTTCCGCGGAAGAGGGAAATGCTAAGGCAATCCCTTTTCTTATTGACTGTTACAAGAACGGATGGGGAACAGAGCAGGACTATGAGCAGGAGTTTTACTGGAGCAGGAAGGGAGCAGAGCTGGGGGACACAGATTGTATGATGGCGCTGGCAAACTGCTATGACCGCGGAGAGGGTACGGAGCAGGACCACCGGCAATCATTTGAATGGTATATGAAGGCGGCAGATGCGGGCAATTCCATGGGCATGTTCTATGCAGGTGTCTGCTTCGAGAGAGGAGAGGGAGTAGAGCAGGACCTCTCTAAGGCATTTGAATACTATAAAAAAAGTGCTGAAGCGGGATACGACCTTGGTATGTACAATCTTGCCATGTGTTATCTGACGGGAAACGGGACAGAGCCTGACCAGTCCAGGGCGTTTGAATGGACGCAAAAGCTTGCTGATACAGGCAACACTTACGGAATGTACAACCTGGGACTTATGTATCAGAATGGCTTTGGAACAGAGGAGAATCCGGAAAAGGCCTATTACTGGTACCGCAGGGCGGCGGACGCCGGAGACGCCGACGGCGCCTACATGAGCGGATGGTGTCTGGAAAACGGATACGGCGTGACCGATCCGGCTGAGGAGTGGTACCGCAAGGGTGCGGAAGGCGGCAATGAAAAAGCCGCCGAGGCACTTAAGAGGCTGGGCGGCGATTGATTTCAAGTATATTGTAAGCCCGCGGCAGATCACAGCAGGTGCGTGATATCCGCCACGGGCTTTTATTTATCTGTTAAAAGGAAACAGATTTCTTTTCTTTTTGGATGCTTTTTTGGCTTTGGCAGAGCTTTCCGAGCCCGATCCTGAACCCGTCCCGATGCTGGAACCGGTGCAGTTTCCGGTGCCGTAGTAAGGATCATCTTCGGCAGCGGCTTTGCGGGCAGCATTCTTGCCTGCGGTAGCGAGCATCAGCTTGATCCGGTTGAGCTGGTTGACTTCGCTGGCACCCGGGTCGTAGTCGATGGCTGCGATGTTGGCCATGGGGTAGATGCTCCGGATGTGCTTGATGACACCCTTGCCCACCACGTGGTTGGGAAGACAGCCGAAGGGCTGGATGCATACGATGTTTTCAACACCGCTGTGGATCAGCTCGATCATCTCTCCGGTGAGGAACCAGCCCTCGCCGGTCTCATTGCCGATACTTACGATAGGTTCCGCGTATTTTACCAGCTGGTAAATACTTGCGGGCGGATCGAAGTGCCGGCTCTTTTTGTATGCTTTGTTTATGGGACCGAGGAAGCCCTCTATGGTCCTGATGCCCACTTTGCAGGCCAGAGCAGTCTTTTTGCTCGTTCCGAGGTTCTCCGCTTTATATACCTGATTGTAGAAGCAGTAGAGCATAAAGCCCATCAGGTCAGGCACATTGGCTTCCGCGCCTTCCTGCTCCAGCAGGTCTACCAGGTAATTGTTGGCTGCGGGCGCATATTTGACCAGGATCTCGCCCACGATGCCGACGCGGGGCTTGCGCTCCTCGCGGATCGGGATGGCGTCGAAGTCATGGATCATGTCGATGGACATCTTCTGAACCATGGGGATATTCAGACCCGAAGTCTTTGTCAGGAAAGCGGAGCACCTCTTCAGCCATTTCTGATGGCAGGCTTCAACGCTTCCTTCGCGGAGCTCGTAGGGGCGCATCCTGTAGACGCAGCGCATCATGACGTCGCCGAATACAATGGCGTAAGCGGCGCGGCTGATCAGCTTGAGATCCAGCTTAAAGCCGGGATTCTCCTCAAGACCGGACATGTTGGCGCTGATCACCGGTACCTGTTCCATACCGGCCTTTTTGAGGGCGCGGCGGATGAAACCGACATAGTTGGAAGCGCGGCAGCCTCCGCCTGTCTGCGTCATGATGACAGCAGTGCGGTCCAGGTCATATTTGCCGGACTGCAGTGCCTCCATGATCTGTCCCACTACGAAGAGAGAGGGATAGCAGGCGTCGTTGTTGACGTACTTGAGGCCGAAATCAACGGCGCGGCGGTTGTCGTTGGGCAGAACGACCAGGTTGTAGCCGCAGGAGCGGACCGCAGGCTCAAGCAGATCGAAGTGGATCGGCGACATCTGAGGTGCCAGGATCGTGTAGTTCTTGCGCATCTCCTCTGTGAAGGGGACTTTTTTGACAGTGGTGTCATGACGTCTGCGCCTGGTCTTCTTGGCATCGCGGATCCGGATGGCTGCGATCAGGGAACGCACGCGGATACGGGCACTGCCGAGGTTGTTGACTTCGTCTATCTTGAGGCAGGTGTAGATCTTATCCGATCCGGACAAAATATCGTCCACCTGGTCCGTTGTGACTGCGTCGATGCCGCACCCGAAGGAGTTGAGCTGGATCAGGTCCAGGTCGTCCCTTCCGCGCACATAGCTGGCGGCAGCATACAGTCTCGAGTGATACATCCACTGGTCCAGGACGACGATCGGCCGCTCGGGATCCTGCAGATGGGAGATGGAGTCCTCGGAGAGCACTGCAATGCCGTAAGAATTGATCATTTCCGGAATGCCGTGGTTGATCTCCGGGTCCACATGGTAAGGACGGCCTGCCAGCACGATGCCCTTGACATTATGGTCCTCCATGTATTTCAGAACTTCCTCGCCTTTTTTCTGGATGTCGCGGCGGCAGTTCATGAGCTCTGTCCAGGCTGCATAGGCAGCTTCCTCGACTTCCTTCTCGGGGATGTCTGAGAATTCTTTCTTCAGCGCGGTGCTGACGGTACCTACATTCGTGAAGGCCATGAAAGGATTGCGGAAGTCTACTTCGCCGCGGCTTATCTCCTCCACGTTATTGCGGATATTCTCCGGATAGGAGGTGACGATGGGACAGTTGTAGTGGTTGTCCGCTTTGTCAAATTCCGAGCGCTCATAGAAAAGGGACGGATAGAAGATAAAGTCCACGCCCTTATTGATCAGCCACATGATGTGGCCGTGCGCTATTTTGGCAGGGTAGCAGGCTGATTCGCTCGGGATCGACTCGATGCCCATCTCATACACCTGATGCGTGGAGAGAGGGGAGATCACAACGCGGTAGCCGAGTTTAGCAAAGAAAGTCGCCCAGAAGGGGTAGTTCTCGTAAATATTCAGCACGCGCGGGATCCCGACGGTTCCGCGGAAAGCTGCCTCTTTGGGGAGGGGCTTGTAAGCGAAGATCCGCCTGAGTTTGTATTTGTAAAGGTTCGGAATATCGTTCTTCTTGATCTCCTGGCCAAGGCCGCGCTCGCAGCGGTTGCCGGAGATATATTCGCGTCCGCCGCTGAAATGGTTGACAGTCAGGCGGCAGTTGTTGTTGCACTTTCCGCAGTTGCGGATCGAGGTCTCGAAAGTCAGGTCCGCGATCTCGTCAAAAGAGAGCATAGTGCTGGGTGTCTCGCCGTCGTAGCGCTCTCTGGCGATCAGAGCCGCTCCGAATGCGCCCATGATGCCGGCGATATCGGGGCGGATCACCTGTCCGTCCGAGATCAGTTCGAGACTGCGGAGAACAGCGTCATTGTAGAAGGTACCGCCCTGCACGACGATGTTGCGCCCAAGCTGGGACGCGTCGGAGACCTTGATGACCTTGAACAGCGCGTTCTTGACGACAGAGTAAGCAAGACCAGCTGAAATATCGGATACTTCAGCGCCTTCCTTCTGCGCCTGCTTGACGCGGGAGTTCATAAAGACCGTGCAGCGTGTGCCCAGATCGATGGGGTGTTCCGCAAAGAGAGCAGCCCTGGCAAAATCCTGTACGCTGTAGTCCAGGGACTTCGCGAAGGTCTCGATGAAGGAACCGCAGCCGGAGGAGCAGGCCTCATTGAGCAGGACATTGTCCACGGCGTGGTTCTTGATGCGGATGCACTTCATGTCCTGTCCGCCGATGTCGAGAATGCAGTCTACGTCCGGATTGAAGAAAGCCGCCGCGTAGTAATGCGCGATGGTCTCAACTTCGCCCTCGTCCAGGAGGAAAGCAGCCTTAAGCAGAGCTTCGCCGTAACCGGTGGAGCAGCTGCGCACAATATGGGCATCCTCGGGCAGGAGCTTTTTGATCTCCTTGATGGAGCGGATGGAAGTCTTGATGGGGCTTCCTTCGTTGCCGCTGTAGAAGGAATACAGAAGAGAGCCGTCTTCGCCCACCAATGCGAGTTTGGTAGTAGTGGAACCGGCGTCGATACCCAGATAGCAGTTCCCGTGATAGTTTGCAAGGCTGCCCCTCTTAACGCGGGCTTTGCTGTGACGCTTTGTAAAAGCGTCGTATTCTTCCTGCGACTCAAACAGGGGATCCATGCGGCCAATCTCAAACTGCATCCTGATCTCGCCCGAGAGCTTCTGCTTCATCTCGGAGAGAAGAAGGAAAGTCTCTTCTTTCGCGTTCATGGCGCTTCCCATGGCGGCAAAGAGGTGAGAATTCTCAACTTCGATCGTGTGCTCCTCATCCAGCTTCAGCGTGCGGATAAAAGCTTCCTTGAGTTCCGTCAGGAAATGGAGAGGACCTCCGAGGAAAGCGACGTGGCCGCGGATCGGCTTGCCGCAGGCAAGTCCGCTGATGGTCTGGTTGACCACTGCCTGAAAGATCGAAGCCGCCAGGTCCTCTTTGGTAGCGCCCTCATTGATCAGGGGCTGAATGTCGGACTTGGCAAAAACGCCGCAGCGGGCGGCAATAGTATAAAGCGAAGTATAATCCTTGGCGTATTCGTTGAGGCCGGAGGCGTCTGTCTGCAGCAGAGACGCCATCTGATCGATGAAAGAACCCGTTCCGCCGGCACAGATGCCGTTCATGCGCTGCTCCACATTTCCGTTCTCAAAGTAGATGATCTTGG
>CAMKAA010000059.1 GCA_946410365.1 uncultured Lachnospiraceae bacterium
ATCTTTTTCACATAATATGCGTAGCATCTTCTTGCGTTTTCGGCACGTAAGCCATGAAAATCAATCTTATTATTGAGTTCCTCCTTACTGAACACATTTTCCATAGGTTCAATGTTGCGGAAAATTTCACGTACTGTATCGACGTTCTCCGGTAGTATGTACTGCCTCTGCTGTTTACCACCTTTGCCGCGTTGAACGATCACGTACCATTCATCATTCCGATGACTCAGATCCACACCCAATAGTCTCGCAAGTTCCGCCCGGCGGATGCCAACCGCTCTTTGGAATGAGACGATCCGTGCATATTTCGGATCACACTCCTCTTTAAGTCCCTGCGTGTTTTTACACTTATTATCATCAATGCCTTTATTCCGGCTGCGTACAATCTTGCCCGCCGTCCTTTTCGGTTTTCTGATCTCGTCCATCGACACTCCAGTAGCAACGCAAATTGGTGTCAGAAATGTGTGGATTGTCGACGGCTGATAAGACTTCGGATGTCCTTCCAGAAACTCTTCATATTCCTGAATTGTTTCTTTTGTAACTTCATCCGCAGTTTTATATCCTCTCTTTTTTGCCCACTCAACGAATTGATTAATGCTGCGTTTATATGTTGTTTCCGTGTTTTTGTTTTTGCTATTTTTTGTATTTTGAAATGCCCGCTTATTAAGCGCATATTTAAGGCTTTCCCTTTTTCTAGGCATAGTTCTCTCTCCCTTTCTTCAGCATTATTTCCGCCTATTACATGTTAAGATGCCCCCACCCGTGTTATAGACTGGGTATGTCTTCCTTGGACTGTCACGTTAGGGTCGCCCTGACGGGCATATAGCGCTCTGCGGCGCGCGCTGGCTTTAGTTCTTCGGCAAATCACCGTATCAACATAAAACCTGACAGTCTGCCTGACCTTAAACGGATATATTCTGAGCTTGCAGCTACCGGATATTTCCTGTCTAAACTGCTCTAAACCGTGTTTATGCTGCCTTAACTGGTTATTCTCTATCCTGGTAGTTAAAAAAAATAGTTTTCTTTCCGTTTCGGACGGCGGTAATTGGTTGCCCCGTCGAGTCCTGAGGATGGTCAGTCCTGCAGCAACTCCCGCTATACGACAGCCCTGCATTTTGCACCGGGCCCGGTGTGTGTGCTGATCGTATAGCGGTTTATTTTGGCTCCTAATATCGTTGGAGCGTGACGCCGTCATTATCCGGCTGAGCGGAGCCGTTAAGCAGAAAACGCTGCTTGCCGTTGTTCCCCGCCCGATGCAGGCGCAGGATTCTAATCTGTTTCGCTTATCTTTTGTTTCCTCTTTATTTCTGAAGGAGCGGCTCAGATTCGCTCCGGAAGTCAAATAATACGTTACGTGTACAGGGCTTCCATTGTCCTGTGTGATTTTGCTATGTGTTCCCTGTTTCGACACTCCATTTTTCTGTCTTCATCACGGATATAGCGGAAAGCTTTTTTTATAAAAAATCTGGACAAGGAGTTTGAAAAGGCTGCCGGAGCATTACGTCCTGGCAGCCTTATAATGAATTGAATATATGATTTGTATGATGAAGTGATTGTTGATCCGGGCTTGCTAATTATGGATGCGCATCTATGCCAATGGGCCGAGAATAAAACCGGCCGCCAGGAAGGATATGCACAACAAGAACAGCAGAATCTCTATACCCACCTCAATGATACCACCTAAATACTCTATGCCGAGGGCAATCCCGATCATCACCGCTATCGCAATTATCAATGTTTTCAGTACAGAACGCATGTTGATCACCGCTCCCTTCTATTTTTTGTCAAAGTGCTTATCATTTCACGCTCTTTATGTATTCCTTATAGCTGTCCACGCAGGCTTTCCACTCGGTTTCCGTGTTGCAGCTGCTCAGGAAGGAAAGAAGCTCGTGCATGCTGTCCTCAAAGAAGGTTTTGAAAAACAAGGACAGATAATACTTCATCTCAGCAATCGCACTGTCGATGTTACTTACATTTTCATAACGGATCAGCGGAATCTCGATATCTCCATACACCATTTCTCCCAACGTGACATTCACGTTGCCATCGTTAAAAATGTTAATTTTAATCTTGTCTGTATAACGCTTGAGCGTAAAATACCGGTGACGCCCGCTCGGTCCTGTCTGGATCGTGATGCTCATCTTGTTATGACATTTCTTCAGGTGCTTCTGGATTTCCGCAAACACAATCGCGGTCATCTTATCAGTAGCCTGCTTTCTCGCTTTGATTTCAATCTTCATTTCCTCTGCTTTACTCATTTTGTTACCTCCGAAATAACCCAATATGTTGTCATCAAAGTGCTATCGTTCAGTGCATTTTATTGATCATTCCATCCCCCGTCTTCACTTTCCCGGCCAGATCCATAGAGATCATAGTTTGCCTCCGCAGCATAGTAGTGGCCGATGGTGACCGGCGCATTATACAAGGCAGCTAACAGATACTGTTTTATGTTCTTTACCTTCGTAGTATTTTTGCCCATACACTCCAGGACATATTCGATGTGCGTATAGTCCAAGCTTAGCAGCCTGCTTCTTACAACAGCAGCAGGCATTAAGTCCTTTCCGATGATGATATTGCGGCGCGACTTACACACGGTATCAGTCATCAGTGTGACGATCCCGTTTACTTCTTCTGTCGGATGTGACTTGCACAAAGTGCTGTAATCAATATTCTCCCTGATCAGGTCCCGGTAAGCATAATAATTTACCTCTCCATCCGCATCCGGATTCTTCTTTCCATCCCTGATCGATAGATCAGATAAGATATTACTCTCTTCAGTCTTGTTAGAATCAGTATTATTACAGTCTGATTCTTGGACTTCTTGAGATATGATTTCTGGACTTCTTGAAGTCTGTTTTTTAGACTTCTTGAAGTCTATATTCTGGACTTCCTGAAGTATGTTTTTTGGACTTCCTGAAGTATGATTTTTAGACTTCTGCGTATTTACGGGCTTTTCAGGGTATTCTTTGCCCTCTTCCCGGAGCATGAAGTTCTTCACATAGATAATGTTTGCTTTTCCGAGACCGAGCCTTTTCTTCTCGATCAGCCCGATTCCTTTCTGTGTATCCAGCTCCGCCAGGAGTTTTACTGCGGTCTGCCTGCAGCATCCCATCATCTCAGTGGCATCTTCGATTGTAAAAGTGATATACACCCGTCCCTGATCGTCGAACCACTTGTTCTTCACGGACAGGGACATCCTGTCCAGCAAAAGACCATAGAGGACCTTCGCTTCACAGGAGAGCTTTTTAAAGTATGGGTCAGTAAATAGTACTTTCGGAATCCGGAAGAATGTATAGGCTTCCGCCTGCATGCCGTAGAAATAATCAAAGGTTGCCGTTTGATTCACAGTAATACCCCCTTGCCGTTATGTTCCGGTTACTCCTGCTCTTCTTTCCATCTATCAAGCAGCTGATAGATGATCTCTTCGATCTGTGCAGTGTCATACTCAGGTGAGAAAATCTGATTGAGCCGCCTCGTTTTCAAGGTCACCCTTCTGCAATAACGATTCCCGAGTATCAATCCTTCGGTGCTATTTTTTGTCAGAACCCCTTCATCATGCTGATCACGCAGCTGCTGCGCAGTTCTGCAGGATGGCAATTTCCCATAAAGCTGATATGTCTTCAGAATCCAGTTCTGTTCCGGTTCGTCCAGAAAGCTGATCCAGTACCCGGCCTGCATGGACAGTTTCTTTTTATCCACGAGTTCCAGCAGGTCCTGTATCAGATATGTCAGGCGGATATATCTCTGTACCTTCCGGGCATTATCACCATACTTCTTTCCCACTTCATCCGGAGTGGATGATCCTTTCTTTCCCTGGTGCCGCATAGTATCCATCTGCAGCTTATATGCATTCGCTTTCTCGCTCGGCAGCACGTTCGTCCGCTGTATGTTGCTGTAGATCATGATGTCCACTGCATCTTCATCGGACAGTTCCCGAATGATCGCAGGAACCTTTTCGAGCCCGGCGATCTCCGCCGCATGCTTTCTCCTGTGACCGGAAATGATCTCATAGCCACCTTCCGCAATAGGGCGGACCGTCAAAGGAACAAGGATTCCTTTCTCTTTAATGCTCTGGATCAGCTCCAGCATGTCCTCGTCGTCAGTGACCCGGAACGGATGCCCCTTAAAGTCATGGAGTTCCTTGATAAAAAGGTCTGTCGATTCTCCCTCATCCGGCAGTTCTCCAAAAAGGGACTCGTAGGAGTTCAATTTGATATCCGGCTTCACGGACCTTGTTGTTTTACCTGCCACTTCCTATAACCTCCTCTGTCAGCTCGTGATAAGCAGCCGCCACTTTCCCCTTAGAATCGTGTGAAAATATACTGATCCCGGAAGCACTCGATTCAGCCGCTCTCACCGAAAACGGGATCTGCGTCTGAAAAATACTGATATGCCGTCCATATGTCTCGTAGATCAGTGCGATGATCTCCTTCGCATAATTTGTCCGGCAATCCACCATAGAAAGCAGAATGCCCTCTATTTTGAGTTTCCTATTGATCTGTCTGCGCACCTTGATCACTGTCATCAAAAACTGCTCAAGGCCTTTAGCAGGCAGGTATGCGGCCTGTACAGGAATGATCACGGCATCAGACGCAGCAAGCGCATTGATCGTCAGCATACCCAGGGAAGGCATGCAGTCAATGATGATGTAATCATATTCATCCCGGATTTTCCGGATTGCTGTTTTGAGCAAGAGTTCCCTGCTCATCAGGTTCACCATCAATACCTCTATTCCCGCCAGTTCAATGTTGCCGGGAATCAGATCTACGCCTTCTTCATGATGCAATATCGCTTTTTTGATGGTTCGCGACAATTTGTCGCAAACCGGTTCCTCCTCATAGTCACTTCCCGACAATTTGTCGTCAGGTTCCATTTCCGCCTTCAGTACATCTGCGAGGGTATTCTCCATTTCGTCCGGATTGCGATAGCCGAGACTTTCTGTCAGACTTCCCTGTGGATCTGAGTCGATCAGGCAGACTCTCTTTCCGGCCATAGCAAGAGCAATGCCAAGGTTGACGCATGTGGTCGTCTTGCCGACACCGCCTTTCTGATTTGCTATACATATTACTTTGCCCATTTGCTGCTCCTTCCTGAAATCTGTTGTTGGCTGCGGGTGACAATAACAAAGGCAAAAAGAAAGAGAGATATCTTCCAAATATGTTTTGGAAAATATCTCTCTGCGGATTGTGTTCTTCTACAATCGTTATGCGATTTCTATCCGTATCAGCCCATATGTACCAATATGAGGGCAAAATTTTTATGTACTAAATATGTACCGGCCGAGCTTAACCGTTCAGCAACCACATTATATAGTGGTTTGTCGCCGTTCTGATACACTATATCTTGTAATCAATCCTTCACAGTCTTCATTGTCGGGAACAGCAATACGTCTCTGATCGCCGCACTGTTAGTAAGCAGCATAGTCAGACGGTCGATGCCGTATCCGATGCCGCCCGTAGGAGGCATACCGATCTCCATTGCGTGCAGGAAATCTTCATCCGTGTGCTGCGCTTCGTCGTCGCCGGCCTCAGCCAGTGCGTCCTGCGCCGCGAATCTCTCTCTCTGATCGATGGGATCGTTGAGCTCGGAGTACGCGTTGCACATCTCCCAGCCATTGATGTAGAGTTCGAATCTCTCAACCTTGGTGGGATCGTCGGGCTTTTTCTTGGTCAGAGGGCTGATCTCGATCGGATGGTCCATGATGAAAGTAGGCTGGATCATCTTGTCTTCGCAGAACTCGTCGAAGAAGAGGTTTACGATATCGCCCTTGACGTGACGGTCCTCATACTCGATGTGGTGCTCGTCAGCGAGTTTCTTGGCTTCCTCAGTCGTTGCGACCTGATCGAAATCAATGCCGGTCTGCTCTTTGATGGCATCGATCATGGTGAGCTTTCTGAAAGGCTTGCCCAGGTCGATTTCCTTGTCGCCGTAGACGATGGTGGTCGTGCCGCAGACCTTCTCTGCCAGATAGCGGAACATGCTCTCTGTCAGTTCCATCATTCCGTAGTAGTCTGTATATGCCTGATACAGCTCCATGAGAGTGAATTCAGGGTTGTGCCTTGTATCAACGCCTTCATTTCTGAACACGCGGCCGATCTCGTAGACTCTCTCGAGTCCGCCGATGATCAGTCTCTTGAGGTAGAGCTCCAGGGATATACGGAGCTTGACATCCTCGTCCAGCGCGTTGAAGTGAGTCTCGAAAGGACGTGCCGCAGCGCCGCCCGCATTGGAGACAAGCATAGGGGTCTCAACTTCCATAAAGCCGCGAGCATCGAGGAACTTGCGGATCTCGCTGATGATCTTGGATCTCTTGATAAAGGTCTCCTTGGACTCTTCATTCATAATGAGGTCCACATATCTCTGGCGGTATCT
>CAMKAA010000060.1 GCA_946410365.1 uncultured Lachnospiraceae bacterium
CTTACAGGTCCAATCCGATGCCTTTCTACGCGGTCTGCACCAATGTCGAGACCGGAAAGGCGATCCACAAGCGCCTGGACAACGGCGACGCCAAGGACATGGAATACTTCCGCGCCTCTGCTTCCATGCCGGTCGTCTCCCGCATCGTGGAAGTCGACGGTTATAAACTCCTGGACGGCGGCATCACAGACAGCATCCCGCTCGCGAGCATGGAGCGCCGCGGTTACAAGAGAAACGTCGTGGTTCTCACACAGCCTCTCGGCTTTGTGAAGAAGAAAAGCAAGATGATCCCTCTGATCCGCCTGACGATGCATCAGTATCCCAATGTGATCAGGGCCATGGAAGTACGCCACATCCGCTACAATAAGCAGACGGCTTACGTGCGGGAGCAGGAACTGGCGGGGAACGCCTTTGTCATCCGTCCCCCTCATGATCTGGGCATCAGCCGCACCGAGGACGACCCCGCAGAGCTTCGCAGGGTCTATGAACTCGGAAGAAAAGAGATGGAAGAGCGCCTTCCTGAACTCAGAGAGTTCCTGGAAAAAAGCTGCTGACCGTCACTTGCGGACCAGGTCGCTCAGCCACTTGCTGTGGAAAAAGTCATGGGTCAGTTTGTCGTACTCCGCCCACATGGGCAGAGTTTCGCACTCTCCCGCTCTGGGGCAGGGAACTGAGTCATTTGCAAGGCAGGCCACGGTCGCCAGGGAGCCCTCCATCAGTTCGATAACTTCGCCGATATTATACTCCTCGGGCTTCCGGTTCAACTTGTAGCCGCCGCCCTTGCCGCTGACTCCGGTCAAAAGACCGCCGGCCACCATGTCTTTAACAATGATCTCCAGGTATTTTTTGGAAATATTCTGTCTGGCAGCGATGTCCTTTAAAGGGATGTAGCTGCCATTTTCATTTTCTGCAAGATCGATCAATACGCGTATCGCGTAACGCCCTCTGGTTGAGATCATAAGGATACCGCCTTTCTGTTTTTTGCCTATTTTATAGTAGGTAAATGGGTAAATCAAGACGCCCGGGCATAATTTTCCAAATATTTACCTATTGACATGATAGGTCAATAGGCATATAATGACGCCAAGAAATGATTCTGACTAAAGGAGGCTTAAACGATGTTCCGCAAATATACATCCGATCAGAATATCGTTATGTGTTGGCGAATGTTGAACTCCCGGGCATATAGGATGGCCGGGGCGTCCGACTGCATGTCCGCACGCCTCACGAAAGAGCGATGTTAGTGCTGCAGGCACACTCACTTGCCATTTGCCCGGGAGCTTTTAATAAGATCCCGGGATTTTTTATGTCCCGGGATCTGCTTGAGGCAGACGCAAGATCATTAAATATGAATAACCTTAAAAAAGGAGAAATAAAATGAGCAAGTACAAATTTGAAACCCTGCAGCTGCACGTTGGACAGGAACAGGCTGATCCGGCCACTGATTCCCGCGCCGTACCGATCTACCAGACCACTTCCTATGTGTTCCACAACAGCAAACATGCGGCGGACCGCTTCGGCCTCGCCGATCCCGGCAATATCTACGGCCGTCTGACCAACTCCACCCAGGAGGTGCTTGAGAAGCGCCTCGCGGCTCTCGAAGGCGGAACCGCTGCTCTGGCAGTAGCCTCCGGAGCGGCAGCTATCTCCTATACAATCCAGGCCCTGGCCGCAGGCGGCGGACACATCGTTGCGCAGAAGACCATTTACGGCGGCAGCTTCAACCTTCTGGGCCACACACTTCCCCAGTACGGGATCAAGACGACTTTTGTAAATGCTCACGATCTCGCGGAAGTCGAGGGCGCGATTCAGGATGACACCAGAGCGGTGTATCTGGAAACTCTCGGCAACCCGAACAGCGACATTCCCGATATCGACGCGATCGCGGAGATTGCTCACAAACACGGACTTCCGCTGGTGATCGACAATACTTTCGGAACGCCCTACCTGATCCGTCCCATCGAGCACGGAGCTGACATCGTCGTCCACTCCGCGACGAAATTCATCGGCGGACACGGAACGACACTGGGCGGTATCATCGTGGAATCCGGCAAGTTCGACTGGAAAGCAGGCGGGAAGTACCCCCAGCTTGCGGATCCCAATCCCAGCTACCACGGCATTTCTTTCTACGACGCAGTCGGACCTGCTGCCTTCGTGACCTACATCCGGGCAATCCTGCTGCGCGATACCGGAGCCGCGATCTCACCTTTTAACGCTTTCCTTCTCCTGCAGGGTGTGGAGACCCTCTCCCTCAGGCTCGACAGACACGCCGAGAATACGAAGAAGGTCGTCGAGTACCTCGCAAATCACCCGCTGGTGGAGAATGTCAATCATCCTTCACTTCCCGACCACCCGGATCACGCGCTTTACACTCGGTATTTCCCGAACGGAGGCGCCTCGATCTTCACCTTTGAGATCAAGGGCGGTCAGCAGGAAGCATGGGATTTCATCGATCATCTGGAGATCTTCTCCCTGCTCGCAAACGTGGCAGACGTCAAGAGCCTGGTGATCCATCCCGCCTCCACCACCCACTCCCAGCTCTCCGAGGAAGAGCTGCTGGACCAGGGTATAAAGCCCAACACCATCCGGCTCTCCATAGGAACCGAGCACATAGATGACATTATAGCGGACCTTGAAAAGGGCTTTGCCGCACTTGGCTGAGCCAAAACATTGGCCCCTGCACTTATCAACTAAGTGCCCTGACCGGCCGTCAGGGCCCAGACATCACAACTTAATTGTAGAAGGAGGAATATCATGGCTAATATTCACAAGAGCGCTGCTGAACTGATCGGAAACACTCCTCTTTTAGAGGTCACAAATATCGAGAGGGATCTTGGACTGAAAGCGAAAGTCCTTGTAAAGCTTGAGTACTTCAATCCGGCAGGAAGCGTAAAAGACCGCATCGCCAAGGCGATGATCGAAGACGCAGAGGCAAAGGGCCTGCTGGGGGAAGGCTCTACGATCATAGAGCCCACTTCCGGAAACACCGGTATCGGTCTTGCGGCGATCGCAGCCGCGAAGGGCTACCGCATCATTCTGACGATGCCTGAGACCATGAGCGTAGAGAGGCGCAATATTTTGAAAGCATACGGTGCGGAACTTGTCCTCACAGAGGGCTCCCAGGGCATGAAGGGCGCGATCGCCAAGGCCGCTAAGCTGGCACTTGAGATTCCGAACAGCTTCATCCCCGGTCAGTTCGTCAATCCGGCCAACCCGGCGATCCACAGGGCGACCACCGGTCCCGAGATCTGGCGCGACACTGACGGCAAAGTGGATATCTTCATAGCAGGCGTCGGAACGGGCGGCACGCTGACCGGTGTAGGCGAATACCTCAAGTCGCAGAATCCTAATATCAAAATAGTGGCTCTTGAGCCGGAAGGGTCTCCGGTCCTCTCTGAAGGCAGAAGCGGTGCTCACAAGATCCAGGGCATTGGCGCCGGTTTTGTCCCCGAAGTTCTGAATACTAAGGTCTACAGCGAAGTCTTCCGCGCTGCCAATGAGGACGCTTTCGCCGCTGCGAAGCTCCTCGCCAAGAAGGAAGGCGTCTCCGTAGGCATCTCCTCCGGCGCTGCTCTGCATGGCGCGATCGAGCTGGCAAAGCGCCCGGAAAACGCAGGCAAGACTATCGTGGCCCTGCTCCCTGACAGCGGTGACCGCTATTATTCCACCGCGCTGTTTACAGAATGAGTCGGCCTGAATATTGAAAAGGCGCGCACATGCGGATGTACTATCCGCTGTGCGCGCCTTTGTGCGTCAACTGCTCTTTTTTTATTTACTTCTTATTTCGCGGGCTTGTCATCCTGCAGGGCTTTTGCAGCCTCAACCTCTGTATATTTTGGCTGGGAATCCTCCGGCTTTTGCTCTTTCTTCGGGGCTGCCTTCCGCTTCTTTGCAGAAGCCACCCCTACCTTTTTCATCTCTTTCCAGTCAGTGAGCCAGTCCACAGGCTTGTCCGAGGTCATATAATCAAAGGACTCGACAAACAGGAACTTGCGAATAACGAAAATGATGGCGATCGCGCAAACTGTCAGCAGGTTCTCCATCGAGTTGCCGCCCTCAAGGACCATATGTCTCGACAGGGCGAACAGCAGCACTTCAATAACACTGCCCGGCGTGTGCTTGATAAGCATCTTGATGAACTCGATTCCGATGACCAGATCGAGCGCACTCTCAAGGAAATGCCGGTAAGAAACAGTGCCCTGGCTCATCGAGCCAAGAAGCGGCAGTTCTCTCACCAGCGGATACACGCTTATGATAAAGCCAAAAGCCACGATGATCGCGATACCGATCTCGAAAATATCCATCAGGTGTTCCAAATACGCGGTAACATGATGAATCCTGTCCCCTACACTTTCATGACTTTCATGAACATTATTGTTGTCGTGATCAGACATATAATCCCCCTATCTTTTTCATCTTCCCCACGGCACCAACTTATTGCCTGCAATGATATTGTACTATATCCCGGCGCTTTTCTTGAGGTTTTTTTTCGGAAATGCTACAGTAAATTGTAACATTACTTTCATTTGAGAGATTAACACTGAGGGGGCAAAATATGGACTTCAACAGCGATGACTTCAAGGACCAGATAGAAGCAATTCTTTTCAAGATCAGGACAGGTTTCCTGCAGGTGATCAGACTCCTGGGATACGGCCTTTTATGCGGCACGATCGTCGGCGCGGTTGCCAGCGTATTCGCGCTGGGCATTGATTATGCCACAGAGCTGCGGGCGCAGCATCCATGGGTCATTTTCCTGATGCCCATTGGAGCAGCTGTCATTGTCTTCTTCTACCAGAAGTTCGATCACAGTGAGGGAACAGATACCGTCCTTCTGGCGATCACAAGAAATGAGAGCGTCCCCGGGACCATGGCTCCCCTGATCTTCTGCTCCACGATCCTCTCCCATTTTATGGGCGCTTCCGTAGGCCGCGAAGGCGCGGCGCTGCAGATCGGCGGCTGCCTTGGCGATGAGATGGGAAAGCGCCTCCACTTTCAGGAAGAAGCCCGAAGGATCATGGTCATGGCCGGCATGAGCGCCGCTTTCTCCGCGCTCTTCGGAACACCGCTTGCCGCTACCGTAATCGCTATGGAGATCAGCCATGTAGGCCTTCTGCAGTACGACGCGCTGGTTCCCTGCGTCCTCTCGGCCCTTCCCGCCTACTATATTTCCACTATGATGGGCGTTGAGAAACACCCCTGGGCGCTCTCCTTCGTAAGGCCCTTCTCCCTGCCCATGGCTGTAGCTACATTCGCACTCGCCGTCCTTTGCGCACTGGTGAGCGTCCTCTTCGTCGTCGCTTTGGGCAAGATCCCTGCGCTGGCGAGAAAGATCTCCACTGCCCCGATTCCCCGCGCGGCAATCGTTGCAGTCATCCTTCTTGCCATGACACTCCTCTCCGGCGGCCAGTTCTACAACGGCGCCGGCGGACACGTCATCACCGAATGCCTGCAGGGAGAATCCGTCCCTGTCTACGCATTCCTGTTAAAGATCCTGTTTACAGCCGTCTCCATCGCCGCAGGCTTCAAAGGCGGTGAAATTGTTCCCGCGCTGTTCATAGGTGCCTCCTTCGGCTCTGTCGTCGGACCTCTCATGGGCATCCCCGGCGGGCTCGCCGCAGCCATCGGTATGGGCTGCCTCTTCAGCTGCGTCACCAACTGCCCTCTTGGTACTCTTCTCATCTGCTTTGAGATGTTCGGCTTCGAGGGCTGGCCTTACTACCTCCTTGCCATCGCCATCGCCTCCACCGTATCCGGAAACTATGGTCTCTATCATCACCAGAAGATCCGCTATGGCAAGTTCAAGGTTGGCGTTGAGGATTCGCATGCGCATCACTGAAGAAATCCGTTCTTCATCTCTGCGAAACTAACAAAAAGGCCGCCGCACCAATCGGTGCGGCGGCTTCTTTACCACCTGATCATTATCAGCCTGCCAGCTCCTCTGCCAGCTTCTCAAGTGCAGCTTCGCTGTCCGCGTTCAGTGCGGACTTGATCGTAACTGTCGTCTCTGTGAAAGTGATGTTCTTGGATTTCTCAAACATAGCCTTCATAAGCTTGCCTGCTACAGGCGCCCAGGTTCCGTTCTCGATGATGGCGATGGTGCGGTTCTGGTACTCGCGCTCTGTCAGGTGCTCGATGAATGTGTGCATGAAGGGGAAAATGCCGTTGTTGTAGGTCGTTGTCGCAAGGACCAGTCTGTCATAGCGGAACGCGTCCTCAACTGCCTCAGGCATGTCGTCTCTTGCAAGATCGCTGATGGCGACCTTCACACCCTTCGCGCGCAGAAGCTCAGCAAGCTTCTCGGCAGCGATCCTGGTGTGGCCGTAAACGGATGTGTAAGCGATGCAGA
>CAMKAA010000061.1 GCA_946410365.1 uncultured Lachnospiraceae bacterium
ACTTCCGCCGCCGCAACGCTCTGCCCGATCACAAGGATCCAGACACCAGCTGCCACCAGTGCCAGAATTCCTGTCTTTCTTCCGATTCCTCTCTTTACTCTGTCGCTCAGGCGCTCTGTCAGATCTTCATGCACCAGCAGGATAACCGCCGCTGTGACCGCCGCCAAAGCCGTGGTCAGACACAGTATCACTATGATTCTGCTCGTCTCTCCCCATATTCTCCATATAGACATTCTCGCTCCTACTCCGCCTCTCCGGTTTGCGTTTCGAGCTGCAATTTTTTGACCGGTTTCCCTTATCACCGCGCGGAACACTTCACTTCGCCCAGCTTCTCACTACACGTGCCGCAGACCTGACCGCTGTGCGCAGTTCCCCCTGCAGACGCTCAGGCACATAGATCCGACCGCTCTCAGCGTTTTCCATAAAACGCTCCGCGTTCTCCACCACCTCCTTTACCATTTCCATGTCTGTCCCGGCCCCTCTGTAGCGATCCTCGGACAGCGCGATCTCAACGGCCGCCGCCTTGCATACTGCTGACGCAAAGACTCCATTCCCGATCATCTCTGCCTCCTGCTCCGCTGTCTCCTCCAACACTCGCCAGGCGACGATCCGCTCTCCGGACCATTCCTCCCCCAACACAACTTCCATCGCCTCTGCCATTTCCCTATCGCCGAACCAAATCCCGCCTTCTGCCAAAGCATTGCGGAAGCACTGTTTTGCTGCCTCCCTTCCCCCCTCATAGCAGGCAAAATATACCTTCCCCAGTTCCATCTGAAGCACTGCATAATCTCCGGGCCTCTTCTTTCTCATTCGGTCCAGGTTTCCTTCCGCATTTCCTGCCGCCTTCTCCCACAGCTGTCCGGTGTTCACTCTAGCGAACAGTACATCGTCAAACGCTCTTTTTTCTTCTTCCGTGATCACGCAGTCCTCTACAAGTTCCCTAAGAAAACAGATATACGCTTCAGGATCCTCAGGCTTTAGCGCCACAGCCTTCAGATAAGCCGCCTTCTTCTCCTCAAGAGCTGTCTTTTTCCCCGCCTCCTCAACGAAAGCACAGTACTCCACGGTTTCCGCTCCCGCTGATGTCGCCGCAAGTACAAGTGTCAGTGCCAGGCAGACTGCGGCTGTATTGACTAGCAACATGAAGCGCTTCCACGCTCTATCCCTGCTGCTGAGAGCAGTCTTTCCCGGAAAGCCGCCTTCCACAGTCCTGTTCCATTTATGGATCCAACTTCTCTTGGCCCAACTCCTCTCATCGATCCTGAGTACTCCCTGCAGTGCTTTTTCCAACTCTTTGCAGGAGGTATAGCGCATAGACGGGGCGGTCATACAGCAGCGGAGCAACACTTTGGCCATCTCGGTGTATTGCCAACTCTCTCCTTTAGCGCCCAGAATCTCCCCCAACGGTCTCAGCCCTGTCTCCAAGGGCGGGCGCCCTGTGATCATGTGATGCAGGACCGCTCCGATGCCGTAGATGTCGGTCCTCTCGTCGGACTGCTCCCAGCCGCCGTACTGCTCAGGCGCCGCGTAACCATCCGTCCCGAGCTGCATGGTGTCTGTGGCAGCATCTTTTCTAAGCTTCCTCACTGCTCCATAATCCACCAGGACAAATTGCCCATCTGGCCGCACCAGAATATTGGCCGGCTTCAGATCCCGGAAGATCATGGACGGATTATGCCCGTGCAGCTGCTCCATTATGCCGCAGAGCTGCAGTCCGGCCGCCGCTGCCTCACGAACAGTATAGGCTCTGCCATCCTCAAGAATCTTTTGAAGGGACCGGCCTTCCACATATTCCATGACAAAGCCTGCAAACTCACCCTTTTCGTCGAAGACGCACTCTCTGTACGCAGGAATTCCGGGATGGCAGGCGGCATTCCCCTGCTCATCAGTGCAGAGCGCCTGCAGGACTTCAGCCTCTGCTCGCAGGTTTTCAGTCCTTGCTCGCAATTGATCCGCTTCTTGCTCAAATGCCTCTGGTTTATTGTCGTCCCTTCGAAGAACTTTCATTGCATATTTTCTTCCGTCCGCTCTGTCCGCAACAAGATAGACGACACTTGTTCCTCCGCGTCCAAGTTCGCGGAGAATCTCATATTGATCAATAGATTTCTCATTCAATTATTGGTTCACTCCCTGATCGATCCGCGAATTGCGGAAATGAACAAAATCTACTAGTCAGATTCAGCAGTTTTGCCAAGATGCCCGGTCCTACAAGATTGTATGAGCCGGAAATCAGACGTCGGTCTCCAATGGATACCGGCAAGATAGAGTCATTATCAAATAAGTGGCGGGCGAAAGTCAAGACTAAAAAACTGCCGCCCCGGAAATCATTCCCGGCGCGGCAGTTCATATTTCATCCTTTCATCATTAAATGCAGTCCCACATCAAACGGTCTTCCCTCAACGCATTCGCTGAGCCATTCGGCCATGGTAATTTCATCCTGCGTGCGGAGTGTGAATTCCGGCTGCCGGACTACTGTGTGGATCGTTCCTCCCTTGTACATGGTCAGCGGTCTGTGCCAGTCATGGATAAAGAAGGAGAATTCCGGGCCGATATCCCTCATTTCCGCGATCATTTTCTGCATCTGCCGGTAATAGTCCTCCTGGATCTGTGAATCAGTGTCGTACACCTTGTTGGTCATATCGTTGTAGAAAGCGCTCAGAAGGTAATCCATGGTAGAACCTGAGTAGAGGTATTTAAACCGATTGCCCTGGCGCCTGTAGACGCCGCGGTACCACTCCAGTGCGAGGTTTTTGCCGTTCACATCGCGGCATATCTCCTCCCGTGCATTCCAGACGTCGCGCAATATATGTTTCCAGTTCTTGTATTGGAGCTGCGCACTGTCCGAGAAGAGTGTCACATCGCTGCAGGCCGGGTAGAACTCGCCTGCGATCTGTTCGGCAAGGGCAGGCACCGCAAAGGCTCCGGCGCTCTCTCCCGCGATCAGGAGTTTGGAAGCAGTGGGGAACAATTTTTTGCCCATACGCATGGCAGCCATGAAGTTCTCGTAACCGTGAAAATACAGTACAGCCTCATCTCCGGCCTTCTGGCTTCCGTCTTCACTGCCCTCGACGATGTGGTAGGTAAGCTCGCTCCTGCCGATATGCATGTCTCCGGTCGCATAAGTGATGACTATGAAATTCCACTCGTCGAAGGGGTTTTCGGATCCGTTTTTGGTGATGCCCACATTGATGTTCATTACCTGTGTGAACAGCCTGAGATTATTCCAGTAATAGTTGGGCACCCAGGCCGCGACACTGCCGCCGTTTACAGGCCTGGCGGCCATGTATTCGTTGATCGCGATGCCTCCGCCGGAGAAGAACACGCACAGCTTATCAGTAGTCCCCTTCCGGACGTAGATGTGATATTCGGAGCCATCCCCGCACTTGCCCTCGGGAACAGGTACCTGGTACCAGACCTTCTCAGCAGGCTCACCGACCAGAATCGGAGCCTCCTGCCCCAGTTCATAGATTCCCTTTGCGATGGATTCCTCGACCAGATTTCCTATCCGGACCATCCAGTTCTTCGCAATATTGCCAGTTGCCATAATTAACCACCTTTGATCACAGATTGAACATTTTCTCTACCGCGCTCCACAGGTCCCTGAACCGGAAGATCACTGCCGCGCAGGCCGCGATGAGAAGTATCGCCATGCTCACCACTGCCGGCAGAATATTCGGATTGACGTGCGTAAGGACCGGAATGATCTGCAGCATGGAGAGCAGTATTGTTACAAAAATATAGATAATATACTCTTCTAATCGAAGTTTGGCTCCACGCCCTACGCTGATCGTTACAAACACCAGCAGAACAAATCCGATCGGTAAGACATACGCCAGCGACCAGCCGTGCCATCCTGTAAGAACATCGATCAGAAGACAGACCGCCATGGCCAGATAAGTCTCAATAAACAATGTTTTGATCAGGTTGTTCCGATAGTAGATGCCGACCATCAGATCCCCCCAGGCGATAAGCGCCCCCATTACCGCGAAAGGAACCCAGGCCAGCTTGAAGTCATAGAGGATCTCCAACGAATTCATGATAATGATGAAAGTGAGCAGGCAGAATGTTCCTACTTTTACCAGGGACATGTGGGAAAAGCGTCTTCTGTCAAGGACCGGGAATCCGCCGGGCTCCGCATTTCCCGTAACTCTCCCTCCGCAGAGGGGGCATTCTGTCTTATCGCCCCGGATACTGATCCTGCATTTAGGACAATACTGCATTACGGCGCCTCCTTTCCTGCGGAATCTGCTGCCTCTGCATCGGCCGGAGCCGGTTTTTCGGCAGTCGGTTCCGGTTTTTCAGCGGCCGGTTCCGGTTTTTCAGGGACCGATTCCTTTGCAATCGGAACCGGTTTTTCAGCAGCCTGTTCCGGTTTTTCAGCAGCCGACTCCTTAGAAGGCGCATCGAAATCGTTGGTCTCCAGCACCACATCGATTCCCATGTCCGCGATGTCCCGGAAAAAGTTCCTGATCACCGGCTGCTGGATAAAAGCGGAAGTAACGCTGAACACCAGCTCATCTTTGAAGGAACACAGACAGACCTGCACCTCGGGCGCCGCCATAAAGCAGCTGAATTTGTGGATGTAGGGCTCCATTTCCTTGGGAACTGTGATCTTGCCCACATTTGAGATCGTTCCCGTGATCCCGCGCTGCGTCTTGGCGTTGATTGCCGAGATGACCAGGTTTTTGATAAAAAGAGGCACCACCTTGATCGCAATATTGTGCTCGAGGGCCGCGTAAGAATTCATGGTCAGTTCGACCTGATCCTGTTTGAGCTGTTTGTGGAAAGATTCCCTCACCACAGAAATAATGCTCTCGAGCGTTCCGTCGTAGAGAGCCGGATCGTAGACCACATTTATAACGCCAAAGAAGTTGCGCGCCGTATCAGAGGGAAAATAATTTCTCAGATTCACCGGAACGCTCAGGACGATCGGGTACTTTCTGTCGTGCACCGACATCTCCCGGAGCGCAGCCTGAATAAAGAGCGCCGTGCTCAGTTCAGCAACTGTCGAGTTGCGCTCCCTTGCGGCCGCCAGGAACGCCGCCACAGACACCGTCCCCTCAAGCAGGTGGTTCTGCAGGTTCTCGTCCTTATCGCCGCGCAGGTGATAGGCCCGCTTAGGCGCGGTCTTCTGCCCCTCGGGCTTCTCCTTTGCCTTATGATAGTACTTGCCGAACGCGTCGTTCTGCCTGTCCTCGCCGGACGCCCTGCTGCCTGTTGTCTGAATCAGGTCCAATCCGTACCTGATCCCGAGATACTCCGCCAGGATCGCCTTGAGGAACTCAAAGGCCCCCGTCCCGTCTGTCAAAACATGGTACATCTCCAGGTTGATCCTGCGCCCGTGATAGTTGACTCTGTATAACAGGTTCCTGCGCCCCTCCCAGTAGATCGTATCCAGCGCGGGTCTGTCATCCCTCGTCACTTCCGCGTCGAGGTCACTCTGGTCAAGGTAATACCAGAACAGTCCCTTTTTCAGAACACTGCTGAAATGGGGAAAGTCTCTCGCCGCGGCCGTGACCGCGCTCTGAAGGGCCTCAGGGTTCACCTCCTCGTTGAGTTCACAGGTTATCCTGAACACCCGGGTATCCGAGCCGCCCGCTGTGGAGGGCACTATTTTGGCCGCGTTATCCAATTGATACCACTTCGTCTGTGCCATACCGCTTCTCCTGTGCAGCTGTCTTCTGCCGCTTGTTTGATAAGGAAAGCAATCTTTCCGTTCTTATTTGGTGAGGAAAGCAAACGGATCGTCATCTACAAGGAAGTGCATGAGCTGGTAGGCGCACATGATGGCCACTTTTTCCTCCTTGAGGATCCTGCGGACCTCGTCACGGTCAGCCAGAACGATCTCGATATTCTCTGTGTCCTCCATGAAGCGGTCGCTGATCTCACCGTCCGTGTAACCGTAGACCGTCGCGCAGGACTCGTCCGTAAGGCCAACCGTAGTGAACCGGGGCTCCTCGAACATCGGATCCACATCAAGCGGCTCGAACGTAAGCCCTGTCTCCTCATGCATCTCGCGCACCGCTGCCTCGCGGAAGTCCTCGCCCTTCTCCACAAGTCCCGCCGGGAACTCGTAGACATATTCACCGATGCAGAAGCGGTACTGGCGGATCAGGACGACTTTGTCGCGCTTGGGTCCGTACAGGCTGTAGATAATCACGCCGTCAGGATGATTCTCGCCGGTGACGATCTTGAGTTCTCTCTCATTTTTGGCTCTGGAAGCGACATAATAATGGGACTTCGCGCCGTTCTTGTGCGTGACGTCCAGATCATAGAGATTGACAAACTTGTTCTCGGTTTTCTGTGTGATCTTATCGATGGATACCATG